>URZB01000256.1 GCA_900552295.1 uncultured Collinsella sp. | reverse complement strand
GAGAGCTCCTCTACCGCATGACAGGCGCCAATGGAAACCACGCCGGAGGCCGTACGGCGCAGCGCGGAAATATGTGCAGCGCTATCGCAGGCACGACCCAGATCGCGAGCGAGCGCGCGAATGTAGGTGCCTTTGCTTACCGAAAACGCCACGGTCCAGACGCACGTATCGCCCTCGCCGCCCACGGCGATCAGGTCGGCGGCATAGACCTCGACGGGGCGCGGGGGCAACTCAACCGCATTGCCCTCGCGAGCACTCTTATAGGCGCGAACGCCATTGACCGAGATGGCCGAAAAAGCTGGCGGCACCTGCAACTGCGGGCCAAGCATAGCGGCCAGCTGCTCACGGGCGTAAGTGAGATCGTGCAGCTCGGGGGCAACGGGCACCGTGCGAACGGCCTCGCCCTCCGCGTCATCGGTGTTGGTCTCGACGCCAAACGAAATGTCGGCGACATAACTTTTGGTATCGAGGGTTAGCATGCCCAGCAGACGGGTCGCCTGGCCCACGCCCACCACCATGACACCCGAGGCCATGGGGTCGAGCGTACCGGCATGGCCGACGCGTCGCTCATGGAGGGCGCGTCGGCATTGCGATACCACGTCGTGGGATGTACAGCCCACCGGCTTATCGACGGCGAGCAGCATATTCAATTGAGAAGGCGTACGACGAGCCATGTACCATCCAAAATGTTAGAGCTCGACGGTCACCGAAGCGGGATCCTCCCCTACCAGCTCGGCCAGCATGGGAAGTGCCACGGCGAGCGTCTCGCGAATCGTTCCGTTGTTGGAAAAACCGGCGGCGGCATGATGCCCGCCACCGCCAAAGTTGGCAGCGATCTCGGACACATCGAGGTCACCCTTGGAGCGCAGGTTACCGCGTACCTTGGTATCGCCCTCAATGCCCTTCAGGAACAGGCAGACCTCCACGCCCATCACCGAACGCACCACATCGACCAGGCCGTCGCACTCATCCGAAGTGACGCCGCAAGCCTCGAGGTCGCTCTGGTACGCATAGCTATATGCCACGCGACCGTGCGCCACGGTCTTGATACGACCCATAACGATGGACTTGAGATGCAAGAACTCTACGCGCATGCTCTGGTAGACCTCGAGCGCGACGCGCGCCGGATCGGCACCGTGCGCGACCAGGCGCGAGGCGGCATGGAACGCAGCGGCATCGGCGTTTTGGTACTGAAAACGACCGGTATCGGTCACCAGGCCGCACAGCAGGCAGGTCGCGACACCATCGCGAGCCACAATGCCGCAATTGTCCAAAAAGCGGTCGATGATCATGGCGCAGGCCGCGGCGCCGACGCACCTCAGGCTCAGCTCGGCAAATTCCTCGCGCGCCGGATGGTGATCGAAACACACCACATGCGACGAGCGGCGGAGCACCTTGGCTGAGTTGTTCAGACGCTCGACGACCGGCACGTCCACCGAGATGAACAGGTCCGGATTGCCGGTATACGCAGATGCCGGCACCAGACGGTCGGCGCCCTCCATAAAGCGGTAAATACGCGGAACCGGGTCATCGTCTGCCAGCAGCAGGGCAATGTCCTTGTTGGGGAAAAACTTCATAAGCGAGAGGCCCAGACCCAGCACGGAGCCCAGGGCGTCACCATCGGGAGACGTATGTCCCGAAATCGCAATGGAGGACGCACCCTCGATAAGCTCGAGGATGCGTCGCTGAATATCTGCAGACTCGCACGATGCGAGGTCGGCGGAATTACTCATCTAAAGCTGCCTCCTGGGCGGCATCCGCAATTGGATAGCCGTCCTCGTCCTTTTCGATCGCAAGCGTGGCGGGAACGTTTTCCAGCGCGCGCGTGATGCGCTCGGCCTCATCGGTCGAGCGATCGATGCGAAAATCGAGCTCGGGCGTGACGCGCCAATCGAGCGAGCGGGCCAACAGGCTACGGATGCGGCCCTTGGCGCTGGCAAGCGCCTCCATGACCTCGTCGTAGCGGCTCGCGTCGCACGACACGTACACGCGCGCGAACGAGCGGTCCACCGCGACCTCGACCGCGGTCAGGGTGACCAGGTCGAGACGCGGATCGGAAACCTCAAAGAGCAGGATATAACCGAGCTTCTCGCGAAGCTGCTCGCCCAGACGGCGGGTTGCCTGCGTTTGCTTCATAGCGCTACCCCCTACTCGGTACGGGCAACCTGGTCGATGCGGTAGCCCTCAATGGTGTCGCCAGGCTTGATGTCCTGGAAGTTCTCCAGGCCAATACCGCCCTCGGAGCCGCTCTTGAGGCTCTTGGCCTCGTCCTTGTAGTGACGCATCGAGGCGATTTTACCGTTGAAGACCACGATGCCGTCACGCACCAGGCGCACAGAATCGGTCGCGGCGATCTCGCCCTCTTCGACGCGGACACCGGCGGCGATGCCGACTTTGGGCACCTTGAAGGTGTCCAGGACGGTCGCAGTGCCCGTGGAGACCTCAACCTCGGTGGGCTTGAGCATGCCGATACGGGCAGCGTCGAGGTCCTCGAGGCACTTGTAGATGACGTCGTAGCAACGGATCTCGACGCCCTCGCGCTCGGCGGCGGAGCGGGCCTTGCCGTCGGGACGAACGCCAAAGCCGATGATGATGGCGTTGGAGGCGTCGGCCAGGACGACGTCGGTCTCGTTGATGGCACCGACCGCGGAGTGGATCGTGTTGATGCGCACCTCGGACTGATCCATCTTGTCGAGGGAGTCCTGAAGGGCCTCGATGGAACCCTGGACGTCGGCCTTGATGATCAGGTTGAGCTCCTTGACCTCGGCGTCGGCGATGGTCTCGAAGAGGTTCTCGAGCGTCACGTGC
>URZB01000255.1 GCA_900552295.1 uncultured Collinsella sp. | reverse complement strand
GCGAACCTCCAGTCCGGACCGCTTCACGGTCCAACTTTCTGTCCGCACCCCCCTTGGCCATCAAATGGCCCATTCTAGGAACTATTCCACCGCAACTTAGATTGGGAAACCGCGAGACCTTAAAGCTCTAATTCATTCAAACGGAGGATCGCAACAATATAGATCTTGAGCGCCTGCTTGAGCTGTTCCTCGTTGGCGCACTCGTTGGGGCCGTGCATCTGGCCGCCCCACGAGGGCAGCTCCAGGCCGGTCTCCTCGGGGCCAAACGAGACGGCGCGGGCAAAGTTGCGCGCGTACGTGCCGCCGCCCATGGCAAAGGGTTCAGCATGCTTGCCGGTGAACTCGTTATAGGTATCGATAAGCGCCTTCACGGCCGGATCATCGGCAGAGACCGAGAACGGCACCTTCGCGCGACCCAGCTGGCACGTCACGCCGAAACGGCCCACGAGCGGATCGAGCTGCTCGCGGATGGTATCGGCACTCGTGCTGTCGGGGAAGCGCACGTCGATGACCTGCTCGATATGGCCATCCGCCACGCGGATGACGCCAGCGTTGCAGGTAAGCGGGCCAAACGCCGGACTCGTCGCATCGATACCCAGGCCGCGGCCATAGGCGTCCGCATGCACAAAGGCCAAAAACTTGACAAACTCGTGCTCGGCGGGCGTCAACAGGCGCTTGTCACGGGCGCCAAACGCGTCCTCGGCCTCGCGCAGATACGCCACGATCAGGCCGACAGCGTTGATAGTGCCCTCAGGCATCGAGGCATGACCGCCAATGCCGTGGGCAAAAATCTGCGCATGCCCGTTATCGAGTGTCGTGATCTCAAGGCGATCGGCGTTCTCGACCGGCGCCGGCAGCTCATCGGCGGCAATCGCGAGCTCGCAGATGGACTGCGACGGAATGGCATTGCTCGCCTCGGCGCCGCTCCACGACACGATGCGCCCGCCGTCGATCTTGGAGCTCACGAACGTCGCCCCAAACTGGCCCTTCTCGGCATTGCAGACCGGGAACTCGGCATCGGGCGTAAACAAAAAGTCGGGGTCTGCGTGGTTCTCCAGATAATGGTGAACGTCGGACATGCCCACTTCCTCATCGCAGCCCAGCAGCGCGCGGAAAGCATAGCGCGGGGTAATGCCGTGCTTGAGCAGATAAGCGCCGGCGTAGAGCGACAGCACCGCCGGACCCTTGTCGTCAATCACGCCGCGACCGAGCAGCCAGCCCTCGCGGCGCTCCATCGCAAACGGGTCGGTGTTCCAACCGGGGCCAGCGGGAACCACGTCCACGTGGCAGATAGTCGCGAGCTGCTTGTCGCCGCGACCCGGGATATCGGCGATTCCCACATAGCCCCCGTCGTCGCTCGTCTGATAGCCGAGCTTTTGCGCAATGCCGAGCGCGCAATCGAGCGCGTCACGGACCGGGCGGCCAAACGGCGCACCGGGCTCCGCATCGGCAGCAACGGCCACGGACGGATAGCTCACCAGTTGTTCGATATCGGCAACGACATCCTCCCAGACCTCGTCGACATACTCGGCAACGCTCTGCTCCACCTGATTCATGAACGACCTCCTTACCAATGAGCGACGGGTACGCCCGCCCCTCACATTATGTCTATTAGATAGCGAAAAGTTTAGCAAGCTCGGCCACCGAGTGCACCACCGCATCGGCGCCCGCGGCCTCGTGCTCCCCCGGCGCTGCCGCGCCCGAATAGATGCCGATGCACGGCACGCCCATCGCGTGCGCGCCCTCCACATCGTTAAAGCGATCGCCGATCATCACGGCATCGTCGGCCGTCGCGCCGAGCGCCGCCAGGGCATCGCGAACCGAATCGGCCTTGGTCTCGCGTCCCTGCGGCGGATTCATGCCAACCACAGCTTCGAACTGGCAAAGCCCCAGCTCATGAACCATATCGATGCACTTCGCCTCCATGCGAGACGTCGCCACGGCCATACGCTTGCCCTGGGCGGCCAACCCATCCAGCAGCTCGGGGACCCCATCGAACACGGGGTACTCCTCCGGCCCCAGCTCATCAAAAAAGGCGCGGTACTCGTCGGCCACCACAAGCGACTCCTCGCGGGAAAAGCCGTAAAAGTCGTGAAAGCTCTTCCACAGGGGCGGCCCGATCATACGGCGCAGATCACCCATCTGCGCCTCCGAAAACCCGCGCGCAGCCAGCGTCTTGCGCGTCGAGGTCATCACTGCCCGGCCCGTATCTGCCACCGTGCCGTCAAAATCGAACAACACGACCGGCCGTTTGCCTATCTCCAACGCCTCCATCGGCATTCCTCTTCCCCAGTTGACGATTTCCACACCGACACTTCAAACTGTTGACTATTCAACAATTGAACCTAGTAATGTGGAACGACTCTACTATACTTGTCGCACTTTGCTCTCAGAAGGCGGCGCGCAAGCGCCCCAACGAAAGGTGCAATTATGTCTTTTGCCATCATAACCGACTCCACGTCGGACATCTCCCCCGCCCGCGCCCAAGAGCTCGGCATTTACGTCATTCCGCTGCATGTGATTATCGAAGGCGAGGACCTGCTCGACCAGGTACAGATCACCGCCCAGGAGTACGTCGCCCGCATGGCCGGCTCCGAGCAGCTGCCGCATACCTCGCAGCCGAGTGCCGGCGAGTTCAAGGCGCTGTTTGACCGCGTGCGCGCCGATGGCCACGACAGCGCGATCTTTATCTCGCTGTGCAGCGAGTGGTCCGCCTGCTATGCCAACGCCAGTTTGACGGCCGAAACACACGAGCTCGACGTGCGCTGCATCGATTCGCGCACCGGCTCGGGCGCCGAGGGCCTGCTGGTGGAG
>URZB01000254.1 GCA_900552295.1 uncultured Collinsella sp. | reverse complement strand
ATTGGGTACCGATGTAGCCGCACGTACGACGGGCGACGTTCATCTTCTCCTGATCGCGGTTGCCGCAGTTGGGGCACTCCCACACCAGCTTGCCGTCATCCTCGACAATCTTGATCTCACCGTCGTAGCCGCACACCTGGCAGTAGTCGCTCTTGGTGTTGAGCTCGGCGTACATGATGTTGTCGTAGATGTACTGCATCACGCGAATGACAGCCTTGAGGTTGTCCTGCATGTTGGGAACCTCGACGTAGGAGATGGCACCGCCCGGCGAAAGCTGCTGGAACATACCCTCGAACTTGAGCTTATCGAAAGCATCAATCTCCTCAGACACATGGACGTGGTAACTGTTGGTGATGTAGCCCTTGTCCGTCACGCCCGGGATGATGCCAAAACGACGCTGCAGGCACTTGGCGAACTTGTAGGTCGTCGACTCAAGCGGGGTACCGTACAGCGAGAAGTCAATATCGCTTTCGGCCTTCCACTCGGCGCACTTGTCGTTCATGCGTTGCATGACGGCCATGGCAAAGGGCGTGCCCTCCTTCTCGGTGTGGCTGTGGCCCGTCATATACTTGACGCACTCATACAGGCCGGCATAACCCAGACTAATGGTGGAGTAACCGCCCACGAGCAGCTTGTCGATCGTCTCGCCCTTCTTCAGACGGGCGAGGGCACCGTACTGCCAAAGAATCGGTGCGGCATCCGAAAGCGTACCCATCAGACGCTCATGACGGCACAGCAGGGCGCGGTGGCACAGCTCAAGGCGCTCGTCGAAGATCTTCCAGAACTTGTCCATATCCTGGTGCGAGCTCAGCGCGACATCGGGCAGGTTGATGGTCACGACGCCCTGGTTAAAGCGACCATAGTACTTGGGCTTGTTCGGGTCGTAGTTCAGCGCGTTGGCAACGTTGTTAAAGCCGTTGCCCGAGCGGTCGGGCGTCAAGAAGCTGCGGCAGCCCATGCAGGTATAGCAGTCGCCGTTACCCGCGGTCTCGCCCTTCGACAGCTTGAGCTCGCGCATCTTTTTCTCGGAGATGTAATCGGGCACCATGCGCTTGGCAGTGCACTTGGCAGCCAGCTGGGTCAGGTAGAAGTACGGGGAATCCTCGTGAACGTTATCGTCCTCGAGTACATAGATAAGCTTGGGGAATGCCGGGGTGATCCATACGCCGGCCTCGTTCTTAACGCCCTCGTAGCGCTGGCGAAGCGTCTCCTCCACGATCATGGCAAGGTCGTGCTTCTCCTGAGGCGTACGGGCCTCGTTAAGATACATAAAGACCGTCACGAACGGCGCCTGGCCATTGGTGGTCATAAGGGTCACGACCTGATACTGAATCGTCTGGACGCCGCGACGGATCTCGTCACGCAGACGGTCCTCAACGACCTCACGGACCTTCTCGGCAGACGCAGAGACACCGAGCTCCTCGAGCTCGCGAGCGACCTCGCCGCGAATCTTTTGACGGCTCACCTCGACGAACGGGGCAAGATGGGTCAGCGAAATCGACTGGCCTCCGTACTGGGAGGAAGCAACCTGGGCGATGATCTGCGTCGCGATGTTGCAGGCGGTCGAGAAGCTGTGCGGCTTCTCGATCAGCGTACCCGAGATAACAGTGCCGTTCTGGAGCATGTCCTCCAGGTTCACCAGATCGCAGTTGTGCATGTGCTGGGCAAAGTAATCCGAATCGTGGAAATGGATCAGGCCCTCATTATGGGCATCCACGATCTCTTGAGGCAGCAGCACACGCTGAGTCAGGTCCTTGGAGATCTCGCCGGCCATGTAGTCACGCTGAACGGAATTGACGGTCGGGTTCTTGTTGGAGTTCTCCTGCTTGACCTCTTCGTTATTGCACTCGATCAGCGACAGGATCTTGTCATCGGTCGTGTTCTTCTGGCGCTTCAGGCTCTGAACATAGCGATAGATGATGTAGTGGCGGGCAACCTCGTAGCAGTCGAGACGCATGATCTCGTCCTCGACCAAATCCTGAATCTCCTCGACCGAAACAGTGTGGCCCGCGTTCTCGCATGCCTCGGCGACGTTTTGCGCCGCGTAAACCACCTGGCGGTCGGTAAGACGAGAGCTCTCCTCGACCTCCAAGTTTGCGGCACGGATGGCATTGACGATCTTATCGATGTCAAAGACAACCTCGGTGCCGCTGCGCTTGATGATCTTCATCCTCTTGCCTCTTTCGCATCGTAGCCTCATCGCGCTTCAGAGCCAAACGATACCCGGCAGGGCTTGCCCCTGTCTTGCGGCGCCGTCGCGCAATCTGTGTTCTCGATAAACCATAAGTCCTCATGCGGACAATCCTCGCGGCCGATCAAGCGGCTCAAAGACGTGTCCAAATGGGGCGAATAAGGTTCTCGTTCTCTGTCCGCCATCTATCATACGACAAAGAGGCATCTATATCCTGTATTCTTTTTTTAGGTCAAACACAACATATAGTGTTTCAGCAGGTCAAAGCAATTAGTCATTTTGCAGACGCATTAATTATGAGGGGTTCTTGGCAAGTCGGTAAAACGTTACCAACACGGCTACCTGCATGGCAGTTATAAAACCCCCTTAGTCAAGCCGCTGACAAATCCTACCAAAACCAAGCCGCTCACGCCAAAAGATTCCAAAAGATTGTGCTTGACCAACATGTTGCGGTCACGATCGGCCAGGACGTATGCAATCTGCCGGCACCTCTACGGGGACCTTGGATCAATATTTGCTGGCATATTTGACGGCGTGCTTGGTAGCAAAACAAAACAGCTCAGAGGACATAGTCTCTGAGCTGCGAACATTTGGTGGGCGTTAGAAGATTTGAACTTCTGACCTCTTC
>URZB01000253.1 GCA_900552295.1 uncultured Collinsella sp. | reverse complement strand
CGAGATGTAGCTCCGTCTCGTGGGCTCGGAGATGTGTATAAGAGACAGGCTCAACGGCGAGCAGCGTGCTGTTGTGCTCGACCTGCTCGGTAAGCTTGGCGCTGTCGTCGAGCTCGATACGAGCCTGCTGTTTGTGGGCGGCACGGTGGGTGGTTGCGCTCCGGCATTTGTCGCTATGGCAATCGAGGCCCTGGGCGATGCGGCGGTCAAGCACGGTATCCCGCGTGCCGATGCCTATCGCATTGTGAGCCAGATGGTGCTGGGTACGGCAAAGCTGCAGCTTGCAACTGGCCAACATCCTGCGGCGATGAAGGACGCCGTATGCTCGCCCGGTGGCGCCACCATCAAGGGCGTCGTTGCGCTCGAGGACGCCGGCATGCGCAGTGCCCTGGTCAAGGCAATCGACGCAACTCTCCAATAAAACCGACCAAAAAAGACAGGTTTATTTTGGCAGGTTTTTCCTGCGGTTTTATCGCATGTACGAAAAGCGCCCCGCAACTGGCTCAATTCCAGTTGCGGGGCGCTTGCGTTTGCCCAGATAAAACCGACCAAAATAAACCTGTCCCTTTTTGGCAGGTTAGTCCCAGAAGCTGTCTTCCTCATCCTCGGACTTGGGTCCGCGGTCGACGTACATCTTATGGGTACGCTTCTCCATTACAAAGGCAAGAATCGCAAATAACAGGATGCCGCCGGCGAAAAGGATGGCAAAACCGGTGCGGGTGCCAAACAAAAAGGAAAAAACTGCGTCCATTGGGTGCCTTCTTGCGTAGTTGAGTTGGGTCGTAAACGCTCATAAGTATATACTTGCCCATACATGTACAAGGTTGCAACCTAAATGGAATGTATATCGCCGGAGGATCTAATGCTTGATATCAAGTTTGTTCGCGAGAACCCCGATGCCATCGATGTCGCCATGGCTAACCGCCAGACGTCTTGGGATCGCGAGAAGTTCTTTGAGCTCGACGACGAGCGCCGTGCCGTCATCACCGAGGTCGAGGAGCTCCAGGCTACGCGCAATGCCGAGTCCAAGAAGATCGGCGCCCTGATGAAGGAGGGCAAGAAGGGCGAGGCCGAGGCCGCCAAGGAGGCCGTGCGCGCCGTCAACGAGAAGATTGACGGTCTGGCCGAGCGCCGCACTGCTCTCGAGCAGGAGCAGTACGACTTCATGGCTCACCTGCCCAACATTCCGTGCGATGCCACCCCGTACGGTAAGGACGAGGACGAGAACATCGAGCGTCGCCGCTGGGGCACCCCGCGCGAGTTCGACTTCGACTTTAAGCCGCACTGGGACCTGGGCACCGATCTGGGCATCCTCGACTTCGAGCGTGGCAACAAGCTCTCCGGCAGCCGCTTTACCGTTCTCGGTGGCGCCGGCGCCCGCCTGGAGCGTGCCCTCATCAACTTCTTCCTCGATACGCACACCAGCCGTGGTTTTAAGGAGTGGTGGCCGCCCATCGTCGTCAAGCGTCAGACCATGTTTGGCACGGGTCAGCTGCCCAAGTTCGAGGACGACGCCTATCACGTCTCGGGTGACAACTTCCTGATCCCCACCGCCGAGGTCGTGCTCACCAACCTGCACGCCGGCGAGGTCCTCGACGCCGACACCCTGCCGCGCCGCTACACCGCCTTCACCCCCTGCTTCCGCGAGGAGGCCGGTTCCGCCGGTCGCGACACCCGCGGCATCATCCGTCAGCACGAGTTCGACAAGGTCGAGATGGTCAAGTTCGCTAAGCCGGAGGAGTCCGACGAGGAGCTCGAGAGCATGACCGCCGAGGCCGAGTATCTGCTGCAGCAGCTGGGCCTTCCGTATCGCGTGATTAGCCTGTGCACCGGCGACTTGGGCTTCTCTGCCCGTCAGACCTACGACGTCGAGGTCTGGCTGCCGAGCTACAACGCCTACAAGGAGATCAGCTCCTGCTCCAACTGCGGTGACTTCCAGGCTCGCCGCGCCAACATCAAGTATCGCGACCCCGAGAACTTCAAGGGTTCGCGCTACCTGCACACTCTCAACGGTTCCGGCCTGCCGGCCGGCCGCACCATGGCCGCCATTCTGGAGAATTACCAGAACGCCGACGGCACCATCACGATCCCCGAGGTTCTGCGTCCTTACATGGGCGGTCTCGAGAAGATCGAGCCGGTCGCGTAACTTGGCTGCATAGGGGATATGCAAGGGCGCTCCTTCGGGGGCGCCCTATTTCGTGCGCAGGTCCATATCATGCCGTGCGGACAGCTCAATAGAAAACACACGAACAACTGTTCTGTATACAGCCATCTACCTGCTATGCTTTTGCTAAATAAGAGCGAGAGAAAGGGGACGCGATGGAGCTGTTTGATGATCGGGCGGTTTTGTTTGAGAGCGACGAGGGCGGGGAGTACCTGCTTGTAACGTGTGAGCCGTCTGGCATGGGCGGCCTGGTGGTTCGGCAGACGAGTGAGGGTCCGTTGACACAATGGTGCTTTGAGGAATCGCCGCATGTGGTCGAGACCTTTGTGACGCACGAGGGGCTTGTGGCGCTGGAGCACTTCTATGGAGTTGGGACTTCCAACCAGGTCGCGCGCATGCTGAGCATCTCGTTTGCCGATTATGATTGCGCCCAGCGGGTGAGATCGCTCCTGAGAGAACTTGATGCCAAGTTTGACGTGATCGAAAAGCCAATCAATCGTACGGGGAACGGCGGTATATGCGGAGCAGCATGACAAAACTGCGTTCCACAAAAAAGTTTGAGATTGTGCTTGACTCCAATAAGCTAAAGTGGTTTTATATGTCTTGCGCTGCGGCGTTACCTCAGCTGGATAGAGGGTCTGACTACGAATCAGAACGTCATAGGT
>URZB01000252.1 GCA_900552295.1 uncultured Collinsella sp. | reverse complement strand
CGAGCTTGAGGTTTTCGACCCGCGCGATGACACCGTCACCCCCGTGGAGCTCGACCGCTTTCCCGGCGAGGACTGGGGCCTGGAATTCGACGGCCCCATCTTCGACGGCATGCGCACCTGCGTAAACGCCTGTGTGTTCTGCTTTATGACGATGCTGCCCAAGGGCGGCCGCTCCACGCTCTATATCCGCGACGACGACTACCGTTTGAGCTTTTTGCAGGGCAATTTTGTCACACTCACGAACCTCACCGACGAGGACGTGCAAAACGTCATCCAACGCAACATGAGCCCGATGAACGTCTCAGTCCATGCCGTGAGCCCCGACGTCCGCCGCCGCATGATGGGCCGTAACGCCCAGCGCGGCATGGATGTGCTCGAGGCCATCATGGCTGCGGGCATCGAAATCCACGCGCAGATCGTGCTCTGCCCCGGCATGAACGACGGCGAGGAGCTCGAAAAGACCCTGCGCTACTGCGAGGAGCATGAGCAAATCACGAGCCTGGGTATCGTGCCACTCGGTTTTACCAAGCACCAGAACCGCTTTAGCTGGTCCTACAGCGACAAGCCCGAGCTCGCGCGCGAGACTATTGCCATGATCCGGCCCTATCAGGACCGTGCGTTTGAGCGCTTTGGCCGCCACACGTTCCAGATGAGCGACGAGTTCTACCTGGACGCCGGCATCGAGCCGCCCGAGGCCGATTTCTACGACGGCTACCCGCAGTACTATGACGGCATTGGCATGATTCGCTCGTATCTGGACGAGACGGACGACGTCCTTGCCGCCGACGCCGAACGCCTAGCGCGCGTCCGCGAGACCATCGCCGCCCGCGGCCAGCACCTACTGTGCCTCTCGGGCGCCAGCGCGCGCGACACCGTGGCCCGTTTTGTGGAGTCGCCGCGAGGCCTTGCCGGCACCGTCACAGCCATCAAGAACCGCTACTTTGGCGGCAACGTGGACGTGACCGGTCTCATCGTCGCGTGTGACATTCTGGAGCAGCTGCCCCAAGATCTGTCGGGGGTTATGCTCTTTGTGCCTAAGCTCATGTTCAACGCTGACGGCATGACGCTTGACGAGTATCATCGTGACGATTTACTCGCAAGCCTTGAAGCTCGCGGCGCCGAGGTTCATGTGGTGTCGACCATGCCGCATGAGCTGCTCGATACCCTGGAGCACATCCTTGGCATAACGCCTGCCGACTCTACTAAAACCGCTGACCCTACCCATTAAAGGAGAGCAGATGAAACCTATCGTCGCCGTCGTCGGACGCCCCAACGTGGGCAAGTCCACGCTCGTTAACCGCCTGGCCCAGACCTCGGACGCCATCGTCCATGAGTCCCGCGGCGTCACGCGCGACCGCTCGTATCACACGGCCGACTGGAACGGCCGCGAGTTCACCATCGTCGACACGGGCGGTATTGAGCCGCTCAAGAGCGACGACGTCTTTGCCACGTCCATCCGCGACCAGGCGCTCGCCGCCGCCGAGGAAGCCGCCGTCATCCTGTTTGTGGTCGACGGCCGCACCGGCGTTACCGAGGAGGACGAGTCGGTCGCCCGCATGCTCAAGCGCTCCGACAAGCCGGTCTTTCTGCTGGTGAACAAGCTCGACAACCCCGATCGCGAGAACGACAGCATTTGGGAGTTCTATTCGCTCGGCATCGGCGAGCCCACGCCGCTCTCGGCGCTGCACGGCCACGGCACGGGCGACCTGCTCGACGACATCGTCGCCCTGCTCCCCGAGGAGGAGGACGAGGTCGCCGACGAATTCCCCGATGCGCTGAACGTCGCCATCATCGGCCGACCCAACGCCGGCAAGTCGTCGCTGTTCAACCGCATTCTGGGCGCCGACCGCTCCATCGTGTCCAACATCGCCGGCACAACGCGCGACGCCATCGACACCGTCGTCGAGCGCAACGGCAAGCACTACCGCATGGTCGACACCGCGGGAATTCGCAAGAAGAGCACCGTCTACGAGAACATCGAGTACTACTCCATGGTCCGCGGCCTGCGCGCCATTGACCGCGCCGACGTGGCACTGCTCGTCGTCGACGCCTCCGTGGGCGTCACCGAGCAGGACCAGAAGGTCATGGGCCTCGCCATCGAGCGCGGCTGCGCCATCGTGGTGCTGCTTAACAAGTGGGACCTGCTCGACGACGATCGCAAGCGCGAGGCCTGCATGGAGACCATCGACCGCCGTCTGGGCGTCATGGCTCCCTGGGCCCAGTACCTGCGCATCTCTGCCCTGACCGGCCGCAGCGTCGAGAAGATCTGGGCGATGGTCGACGCCGCCGAGAAGACGCGCTCGCAAAAGATCAGCACCTCGCGCCTCAACACGTTCCTCACCGACCTGCGCGAGTTCGGCCACACCGTGGTGGACGGCAAGCGCCGCCTGCGCATGCACTACGTGACCCAGACGGGCGTCAACCCGCCGACGTTTACGTTCTTTGTCAACCACAGCGACTTGGTCAACGACACCTACCAGCGCTACGTGGAGAACCGCATGCGCTCGACCTTCGATTTTTCCGGTACGCCCATTCGACTCTTCTTTAGGAAGAAGGAGCAAAAGGATGCTTAATCCGATCCTGCTGACCGCCATCTGCGCCGTGGTCTCGTTCTTTATCGGAGCGATTCCGTTTGGCCTGATCCTGGGCCGCGTGTTCAACCACACGGACATTCGCAAGGCGGGCTCCGGCAACATCGGCACCACCAACGCGCTGCGCGTGGCCGGCCCCAAGGTGGCCGCGCTCACGCTGCTGCTCGACTGCCTTAAGGGCGCCATCTGCGTCCTTATCGCGCGTCCGCTCATCGCGAGCGTGGGCTATGGCTTCCCCGTGAGCATCATGGCTCCCGG
>URZB01000251.1 GCA_900552295.1 uncultured Collinsella sp. | reverse complement strand
CTCACCTATACCGTCGAGCTTGCGCGTACCACCAAGACTTTCCCCCTCGCGCAGGACCTCGTCACGCTATGGCCTCTCTACCTTGTCGTTGTGGGTTGGCAGGTCATCAGCGTGCTCAACATGCTCGGCGGCGCCCGCCGCGTGCGCCGCACCATGGCGCCGCTCAACGATCTGGCCCTGCGCGTGGACGAACTCGGCCGCATGCAACTCGCCGGCGGCAAGATGGAAACACTGGAGCAAGCCATCGAGCGCGCAAGCGTCGACTCGCCGAGCGTCACTACCGGCGACGCCGACCTGGCAAGCATCGAGGTTGCACTCAACCGCCTACTGCGCCAGATGCAAGAGGCCAAACTGCAACAGATGCGCTTTGTCAACGATGCGAGCCACGAGCTGCGCACGCCCATCGCGGTGATTCAGGGTTACGTAAACATGCTCGATCGCTGGGGCAAAGACGACCCGGACGTGCTGGCGGAATCCATCGCGTCCCTCAAGGCCGAAAGCGAGCACATGCAAGAGCTCGTGGAGCAGCTGCTGTTTTTGGCACGCGGCGATGCCGGGCGCACGGTCCTGCGGCGTGCGGATACCAACCTGGCCGCACTGGTCGGCGAGGTATGCGAGGAATCGCAGATGATCGATACCGCGCACACGTATCGGCTGGCGTACGACACCGCGCTTGTCAGCGATTCGCGCTGCGACGCGCCCGTCGACGTGGCACTCGTGAAGCAGGCGCTACGCGTGATCGTGCAAAACGCCGCCAAGTATTCGGACGCGGGAACGACCGTCACATTTGGCATAACGCCGGATGCGGGCGCGGGCACAATCGACATAAGCGTTGAGGACGAGGGCATCGGCATGAACCAGGAATCCGCAGCTCACGCGTTTGAACGGTTCTACCGCGCCGACAACGCACGCAATGCCGGCGCGCAGGGCTCGGGCCTGGGGCTTGCCATTGCCAAGTGGATCGTCGATAGCCATGGCGGTGTCATTGGCGTGACCTCAGTCGAGGGCGTCGGCAGCCGCTTTACGATTCGCCTGCCGCGGTAGGAAGCCCCTCGGCATAAATAAAGGGGTAGGGCCACGCGGCCCTATCCCTTTTTGCTAGCTATGGCAGCTTGTGCGCTATTCGCGGCACAGGTGCACGGCGAAACCGGCGAACTCGCGCTTAAAGTACACGAGCTTGGTACCACCGTCGGGCAGCAGCGCGCGCGACTCTTCGTTGACCTCGAGCCCGCGCTCGGCAAACCACTTCTCAGCTGCATCGATGTCGTTAACGGCAAAGCCGATGTGGCCCTTGGTGCCACGACCGTTCTGCTTCATGATCTCGACCAGCGAATCGTTAAAGTACGAAACCGGGGTCTCGGTGACGGGCAGGCCCATCATCGTCGAGAACAGCTCCGCGATCTCCAGGGCGTCTGCCGGGTCGGTGGCGTTAATGCCCACATGGGCAACGCGCATACCAAAGAGCTCTACCGGGTTGGCGTTCTGCTCACTCATGCAGTCAGCGCCTACTGAGCCATGACGTCGAGAACGGCCTTCTCGGCGGCAACGCGGTTCATGCCGGTCATGAAGGGCACGCCACTCACGTACGGGCAGGTGAGGCCCTCGGGGGCAACGGTGGTGGCGATCAGCAGGTCAGCGCCCTCGTCGCAGTAATCCTTGGCCTCGGAGATGGCGCACTGCACGATCTCGTACTTGTCGGCATAACCGTTGGCGTCGAGCAGAGTAGCGACCTTCTGGGCAACGAGCGTGGAAGTAGCAGCGCCAGCACCGCAAGCCAAAACGATCTTCTTCATAGGTAATGTCTCCCTTCATGGTTTACTTTAGGTAAGTGTACCGCAGCGAGCGATGGCACTCGGCCTCGATGAGCTTTTATGCCAGTTTGCTTGCGCGCTGCGTATAATACATCTAGTACGTGTTGTCATACCGCTCGCTTTATGAGCGACTAAGGACCCTAATATGCCCGATTCCCGCACCCTCTGGACCGCCGTCGTTATCATCTGCATCGCCGTGTCGGTGTTCTTTAGCGTCAAAAAACGCACCACGTTTAAGCGCCTGCAGCAGCTTATGGCTGCCAAGCAGTGGGACGAGTTCGATCGTTTGCTCGACGGCAAACTCACCAGCATGCTGTACCCGCGCTACAACCGCGACTACCTGCGTCTGAACTCCTATCTGCTGCGCGAGGACCACGAGCGTGCCAGCGAGATGTTCGACCTACTGCTGGGACTCAACCTCCCCAAGATGCAGCGCGTCGACTTGGTGATTAAGGCCTTTAACTACTATGTTGGCCAGGAGGACCGCAAAAAGTCCAAAGAGCTGTTGCACGAGATCAAGGGCTTTGAGGGCGGTCAGGCCGAGGCAGTTGCGCACGAGTGTCAGCTGATGTACGACACGATGATCCTCAAGCGCCACAACGACATTCCCGAGCTGGAGCGCATGCTCGAGGATGTCGGCGACGACCCGGTCAAGCGCTGCCGCTTGGAGTACCTGCTAGCCCTGCAGTACCAGAACAAGGGCGACGAAGCCAAGTTCCAGGAGTTCCTGGAGAAGTCGGGCCAACACTCGATGGCCGTCAACGCGTAACGGACGGCTTGTGCTAGACTTCTAGTCTCACGGGGGCGTGGCGGAATTGGCATACGCAGGAGACTTAAAATCTCTCGCCGCAAGGATTGTGGGTTCGAGTCCCACCGCCCCTACCATGTGATTGCTTACGAGCCCGTGTCCCGTTGGGATGCGGGCTCGCTTCTTTTAGATGCCGTCAACTGCAGAGCAGCTCATTTGGGACGGGGCTTTTTTGACTACTTTTCCGCCCACCCAATGAGTTTCCTCCCACATTTTCCGATGGAAAAACGTGGTTGTCTCCCACATTTTCCGATGG
>URZB01000250.1 GCA_900552295.1 uncultured Collinsella sp. | reverse complement strand
ACTTTGAAGAGGAGCTCGCATGATCGACACCGAGCACGTTAAATGCGATACCTGTACTGCCCCCGAGCCCATGGAGCTCGACGCCAGCGACGAGGCCTCGCGCGGCTGGCCTACCGTCGACATCGAGACCAACCCCTACAAGGCGCAGTTCCCACTGTTCCAGCAGCACCCCGAGATCGCCTTCCTCGATAGCGCCGCCACCGCGCAGCGCCCCGCCTGCGTGCTCGACGCCGAGCGCGACTTCTACCAGCGCATGAACGCCAACCCCCTGCGCGGCCTTTACTCGCTGTCCGTCGAGGCCACCGAGGCCATCGCGAAGGTGCGCCAGCAGATCGCCGACCTCATCGGCGCTTCCCAGGCCAACGAGGTCGTCTTCACCCGCAACACGAGCGAGTCGCTCAACCTGGTCGCCAAGAGCTTTGCACCCACGGTGCTCGAGCCCGGTGACGAGGTCGTCATCACCATCATGGAGCACCACTCCAACCTAATCCCGTGGCAGCAGGTCTGCCGCGAAACCGGCGCCAAGCTCGTCTACCTCTACCCCACCAAGACCGGCCAGCTCACCACCGAGGAGGTTCTTACCAAGGTTGGTCCCAAGACCAAAATTCTGGCCGTGGGTCAGGTTTCTAACGTGCTGGGCGTCGAGAACCCGGTCAAGAACCTCGGCAAGCTCGTCCATAAGTACGGCGGCTATCTGGTCGTCGACGGCGCGCAGTCGCTGCCGCACATGCCGGTCGATGTGGCCGACCTGGGAGCCGACTTCTTTGCCTTTAGCGCACACAAGGCCATGGGCCCCATGGGCATCGGCGTGCTGTGGGGCAAGATGGACCTGCTCAACGCCATGCCGCCCATGCTCACCGGCGGCGAAATGATCGACTCTGTCACCGAGCAGGACGCCGTCTGGGCGCCCGTCCCCGAGAAGTTCGAGGCCGGCACGCAGGACGCCGCCGGCATCTTCGCCACGGGCGCGGCACTCGACTACCTGGTCAACACGGTGGGTTACGAGAACATTCAGGCCCGCGAGCAGGCACTCGTCCACTACCTGATGGGCGAACTCATGCAGCTCGACTTTGTCCAGATCATCGGCTCCATCTATTGGGACAACCACCACGGCGTCGTGAGCTTTAACGTCAAGGGCATCCACCCGCACGACGTCGCGAGCATCATGGACATGGACGGCGTCTGCATCCGCGCCGGCCACCACTGCGCGCAGCCGCTGCTTACCTGGCTGGGCGTCGAGAACCTTGCCTGCTGCCGCGCCAGCGTGGCCTTCTACAACGACAAGGCCGACATCGACAAGTTCATCGCCGGCCTGCATCACGTTTGGAGCACGTTCAATGGGTAATCTGTACACCTCCACCACATTTATGGAGCACAACTCGCACCCCGACTATAAGTACGAGATGGATGCTCCCACGCACGAGCACGACGGCATCAACCCCAGCTGCGGAGACGAGCTCACCCTGCAGCTACGTGTCGAGAACAACGTGATCGAGGAGGCCTCCTTTACCGGCCACGGCTGCGCCATCAGCCAGGCCAGTGCCGACATCATGGCCGACCTCATCACCGGCGAGACCGTCGAGGAAGCTCACCGCCTGGCAGAGCTCTTCCTCGCCATGATCCGCGGCGAGCAGCTCTCCGAGGAAGACCTGGAAGACCTGGACGAGGCCGCCCAGCTTCAGGACATCTCGCACATGCCCGCCCGCGTCAAATGCGCCGAGCTCGCCTGGCGCACCCTCGACGGCATGCTCGAGGGGTAAACTAACCAGTAGCGTATGCCCCGAATCCAAGGTTTTTGATTGCCGAGCCGCCCGATACGGGCGGCTCTGTTTTTCCTAATGAGCGCGGACGCACGAAGTCCGCGCGTCCGACGCTCCGTCTGTCATTTACCACACAGCAGACGCGAACACGGGCGTTTTTCACAGCACCAAAGGCCTGCGGCAGGGCCCCGGACCCGCCAAGCAATTCGCCAAGCCCCGTTCTGCGAAGCTCCGACTCGCTTCGCGCCTGCCGCAGACGGGTCCCATAGGGAGCGGCGTGCATTTTTGCGAGTATTCAGCACGCCAAGCTGTGTGTATACGCATCGAAAGCGTTAATCAACGTCTTTAGGCGCATATATATTGTGTTTTAGAACAAGCATCGCGGTCTGACGGGACGCAGGCACGTGCTTCGGGGGCGCAACGGCGGGAATCAATAGCTTCGGGACCCGTATGTTGCAAGATTGCGGCGGTGCCGACAGCAACACGATGCTGAAAACTCCGTTTTTTGCACGGCGCAGACGGGGGTAGGCACGGGCAAACCCGGACCGAGCCGTTATTTTATGCAAGATGACGATTGTTCTATGCATATTAAGAAGTGCAGTTACCGTACCAAGCTTTTGAACGCTGGTTGCGGCGTATGAACGACCCCAGCTGCGGTGAACAGGCGACCTTACATCACGTTTCCGCCAGCCCGCATCGCCGTTCGCGCGCGGGCGCGCACGATACGAGATACGGTACTCTTGCCAATCCCGGTATACCGCTCAATCTGGCGCACCGTAAAGCCGGCATTGTTCAATCCAACAATAACGGTATCGCGCTGCGCCGGCGGTGCAGTTTTAACCACATTGAGCGGAACCCCGAGGCTCTTCGCCATCTTGTCGGCAAAGGCGTGGCGTTCACACTCTGTCTCTTTCATATCGCACAGCGCCGGCTCGCTACCGTCGGGTGTCGAAAGCGAATAGGCAATAAAGCCCTCGGCAGAACCAAAAAGTTCAAGCACGCAAGAAGGATCAGAAAATCCCCTCGCGGCATCGGCCGCATCACAGTCGTAAGAGCGCAGATGTTCCGCAAAGCTGCTCCAGGGCTGTCTCTTATACACATCTCCGAGCCCACGAGACGGAGCTACATCTC
>URZB01000249.1 GCA_900552295.1 uncultured Collinsella sp. | reverse complement strand
CGGCAGCGTCAGATGTGTATAAGAGACAGCGCCTGCAGTCCTCAACTGCCAAGCGTACGGGCCGTGCCTATCTGAGCGTTATCGAGGGCGGTACCGCCAGCTTCGCGCCGCTCCGCGCGGAGGCATAACTTCTGCATGGTTAAGATCAATCGAAAATGGGCGGTCGTGACCTGCCTGATGGCGCTCTTGATCTGGGGCAATTCGCTGGTTCCCGGCTCGGGGTCGGGCTCGCTGAGCCAAACGGTCATGGAAGCTATCCGCGGTTTCCTGCACGGCGTGGGACTTCCATATGAATGGGTGACTAACTTTGTTGTTCGCAAGTGTGCGCATTTTACCGAGTATATGGTGCTCGGCATCCTGGCAACGCACGCTTTTGATTTTGAGGGCCGGCGCACCTTTGACGTGCTGCTGCCCACGGCGGTGTTCCTGCTGCTGATTCCCTCGATCGACGAGACGATTCAGCTCTTTGTGCCGGGACGCGCCGGCATGATCACCGATGTGATGATCGACTGCTGTGGAGCGGCAACGGGCGTTGTGCTCCGATATCTCTTACGGTCGCTGATGTGCGCCAAAAAGGCCGCCTAGGACGTATTGTTTGGTCCTAGGCGGCCTTTTTTATTTGAGGGCTTATATGAGGCGTGGTGGCGTCGTTCCGTAGGTTGGATTTGCCGAGCGCGCCACGCCCTGTGGGTGCGTCTGCTACTGAAGCGCCTGTGCGCCCAGGGCCAGGCAGCCCATAATGCCCTGCTTGCCCTCGAGGCTGTTGTTGACGATGTAGTTATCGATGTCGTTGACCTCGGGCGTGACGATATAGCCGTTGAGCATCTCGGCGCACTTCTTGCGCGCGAGCGGCACGATGGGGGTGTGGTCGGCCACGCCGCCGCCGATGATGATCTTTTGCGGTGCGTAGCACAGCGTGTAGGTCATGAGCGCCTGTGCCAGATAGCCTGCGAGCAGGTCCATGGCCTCCGGGTCATCGGCCATGTCTCCGGCGCTCTTGCCATCCCAGCGCTTTTTAACGCCAGGGCCGGCGATGAGGCCCTCGAGGCAGTTGTCATGGAAGGGGCAGGCGCTATGCTCGCCGATGGTGTCGCGCGGGTCGCGCGTGACCAGGATGTGGCCGGCCTCGGGATGCATCATGCCGTGCACGAGCTTACCGCCCGAGAGCACGCCGGCGCCCACGCCGGTGCCGATGGTCAGGTAGACCACGTCGGTGAGGCCCTGGGCGCAACCAAAGGTGACCTCGCCTAGGCAGGCGACGTTGACGTCGGTGTCGTAGCCACAGGGAATATTGAGCTCGTTTTGGATGGTGCCCAGCAGATCAAAGTAGCGCCATGCCGTTTTGGGCGTCTCCAGGATCTTGCCGTATTGGGGCGACGCGGGGTTGACTGCGGTGGGGCCAAAGGCGCCGATGCCCAGCGCGGTGATGCCCTTGTCGGCAAACCATGCATTGACGGCCTCAACGGTCTCCTGCGGGGTCGTGGTCGCGATCTGCTCACGCTCCAGGACCGTACCGTCTGCATAGCCCGTGGCGCAGACCATCTTGGTGCCGCCGGCCTCGAGCGCTCCGATAAGCTGCTGTTCTGCCATAGTATTCCTCTCTCTGGGACGAGTTGCTCCGTGACTAGAGTATAGGGCTCTAAACTATTTAAGAAAGCGTTATAAAAAGAAGCCTCGCAACGCGGCGGGCGGTGCGGGGCTTCTTTGGTTGCTTTAGTTGCCGGGCCGTCCTTACCCGCGCGGCTTGATTTTATCACGTAGCGACTTGAGGTTCTCCAGCGCCGCGTTAAGCGTCTCGTCTCGCTTGGCAAAGTGGAAACGAATCAGATGGTTGACGGGCTCGCGGAAGAAGCTCGAGCCGGGCACGGCGCCCACGCCCACCTTTGAGGCCAGGTCCTTGCAGAACTCGAGGTCGCTGTCGTAGCCAAACTCAGAGATATCCATCATCACGTAGTAGGCGCCCTGCGGTACGTTGTGCTTAAGTCCGATACTATCGAGCCCTTGGCAGAACAGGTCGCGTTTGGCGGTATAGAGGTCAAGGACCTCATCGTAATAGCTGCCGTCGAAATTGAGGGCGGTGACGACGGCTTCCTGCAGGGGAGCGGCGGCACCCACGGTGAGGAAGTCGTGGACCTTCTTGATGCGCTCGGTGATCTTGGCCGGGGCAATGGTGTAGCCAAGACGCCAGCCGGTGATGGAGTACGTCTTAGACAGCGAACTGCAGCTGATGGTGCGCTCGAACATGCCGGGCAGCGTGGCCATATAGACGTGCTCGTGGGGCGCGTAGACGATGTGCTCGTATACCTCGTCGGTAATGCAGTAGGCGTCGTACTTTTTGCAGAGGTCGGCGATAAAGGTGAGCTCCTCGCGCGTAAAGACCTTGCCGCAGGGGTTGGAAGGGTTGCACAGGACGATGGCCTTGGGGTCGTTGTCGCGGAAGGCCGCCTCGAGTGTCTCGCGGTCAAAGTCGAATGTGGGCGGGTTGAGCGGCACGTAGATGGGCTCGGCACCCGAAAGGATCGTGTCGGCGCCGTAGTTCTCGTAGAACGGCGAGAAGATGACGACCTTATCGCCGGGGTTCGTGACCGTCATCATGGCGGCCATCATGGCCTCGGTGGAGCCGCAGGTGACTACGATATTCTCGTTGGGGTTCACCGGCATGCCCATAAAGTGCTCCTGTTTGGCGGCAAGCGCCTCGCGCATGGCCTGGGAGCCCCAGGTGATGGAGTACTGGTGATAGAGCGGCTTGGGATCGGCGGCGATGGTGCTGAGGCTATCGAGCAGCTGCGCCGGGGGATCGAAGTCAGGGAAGCCCTGCGAGAGATTGACAGCGCCGTACTTATTGGAGATGCGTGTCTGTCTCTTATACACATCTCCGAGCCCACGAGACGGA
>URZB01000248.1 GCA_900552295.1 uncultured Collinsella sp. | reverse complement strand
GCCTTATCGTCGGCAGCGTCAGATGTGTATAAGAGACAGCCGAAGCCCTCCTCCATCTTCTCGAGCTTGATGACGGCGTGGCCGTACTGACCGCGACCGCCGGACTGACGGACGAACTTGCCCTCAGCCTTCTCGACGTCGTGACCAGCGGTCTCGCGGTAGGCAACCTGGGGCTTACCAACGTTAGCGTCAACCTTGAACTCGCGGAGCAGACGGTCGACGATGATCTCGAGGTGCAGCTCGCCCATGCCGGCGATGATGGTCTGGCCGGTCTCGTGGTTGGTGGACACCTGGAAGGTCGGGTCCTCCTCGGCGAGCTTGGTCAGAGCCAGGGACATCTTGTCCTGCTCGGCCTTAGTCTTGGGCTCGATGGCAACGTCGATAACGGGCTTAGCGAACTCGATCTTCTCGAGGACGATCTCCTTGCCTTCGGCGCACAGGGTGTCACCGGTGGTGGAGTTCTTGAAACCGACGCAAGCGATGATGTCGCCGGCGGCAGCGTCGTCACGGTCGATACGCTCGGCGGCGTTCATCTCGAGGATGCGGCCGAGGCGCTCGCGCTGACCGTTGGAAGCGTTGACAACGTAGGAGCCGGACTCGGCGCGGCCGGAGTAAACGCGGACGTAGGTGAGCTTACCGACGAACGGGTCGGTCATGATCTTGAAGACCAGGCCGGAGAAGGGCTCGTCGAAGGAAGGATGACGCTGGATCTCCTCGCCGGTGTCCGGATCGGTACCGGTGACGGCCTCAACGTCAAGCGGGCTGGGCAGGTAGTCGACGACAGCGTCGAGCAGCTCCTGAACACCCTTGTTCTTGTAGGCGGAACCCACGAAGACGAGGTTGAGCTCGTTGGCCAGAACGCCCTTGCGCAGAGCAGCCTTGAGCTCCTCAACGGTGAAGTCCTCCTCCATGAGGATCTTCTCCATGAGCTCGTCGTCAAAGCTGGCAGCAGCGTCGAGGAGCTCCTCGCGCTTGGTGGCAGCGATGTCGGCGAACTCAGCCGGGATCTCGTCCATCGGCTCGGGGTAGGTCATGCCCTTGTCGTCGGCCTTGAAGTCCCATGCGGTCATGGTGACGAGGTCGATGACGCCCCAGAAGTTGTCCTCGGCGCCCATCGGGACCTGAGCGGCCACAGCGTTGGCGTCGAGACGATCCTTCATGGTCTCGATAGCGTTGAAGAAGTCAGCGCCCACGCGGTCATACTTGTTGATGAAGGCGATGCGGGGGACGTTGAAGGTAGAAGCCTGACGCCAAACGGTCTCAGACTGAGGCTGAACGCCGGCAACGGCGTCGAAGACGGCGACAGCACCATCGAGGACGCGCAGGCAGCGCTCGACCTCGGCGGTGAAGTCAACGTGGCCCGGGGTGTCGATGATCTGGATGCGGTAGTCCTTACCGTCCTTGTTCCAGAAGCACGTGGTAGCAGCGGAGGTAATGGTTACGCCGCGCTCCTGCTCCTGAACCATCCAGTCCATGGTGGCAGCGCCCTCATGGACCTCACCGATCTTGTGGGTCTTACCGGTGTAGTAAAGAATACGCTCGGTCGTGGTGGTCTTACCGGCATCGATGTGGGCCATGATGCCGATGTTACGGGTATCGGAAAGCTTGTACTTAGGCTTAGCCATGTTAGTTCCTTACCTTAACTTACCAACGATAGTGAGAGAACGCGCGGTTGGCCTCGGCCATCTTGAAGACGTCCTCACGCTTCTTGACGGAAGCACCAAGACCGTTGGAGGCGTCGAGGATCTCGTTGGCGAGACGCTCGGCCATGGTCTTCTCCTTGCGAGCGCGGGAGAAGTTGACGATCCAGCGGATACCCAGAGCGGTGGAACGACGGGAGTTGACCTCCATCGGGACCTGATAGGTAGCGCCACCGACACGCTTGGGCTTAACCTCGAGCGTGGGCTTGACGTTGTCCATAGCCTTCTTGAAGGTAGCGAGAGCGTCGCCACCCTCGGACTTCTCGGCAACGATCTCGAAAGCGGTGTAAACGATGCGCTCAGCGGTGGCCTTCTTGCCGTCAAGAAGGACCTTGTTGATGAGCTGGGTCACCAGGCGGTTGTTGTAAACGGCGTCAGGCTGAACCTCACGACGATTAGCTGCTGCACGACGCGGCATGTGAAATCTCCTTAAGTGTCTACCGTGCGGCGTTTAGGCGGCACACGGCGAAAGTATCAAAACGTTATCTGGCTTATTTGGCCTTGGGGCGCTTAGCACCGTACTTGGAACGGGCCTGCATACGGTTCTGGACCGGAGCAGCGTCGTAGGCGCCACGGATGACGTGATAACGGACACCAGGGAGGTCACGGACACGACCGCCGCGGACGAGCACGATGGAGTGCTCCTGCAGGTTGTGGCCCTCACCCGGGATGTAAGCAGTAACTTCGATGCCGTTGACAAGGCGAACACGGGCAACCTTACGAAGAGCCGAGTTCGGCTTCTTGGGGCTCGTGGTGAAGACGCGGGTGCACACGCCGCGCTTCTGGGAGTTGTGCTGCAGAGCAGCGTTCTTGGACTTCTTGGGCACGGAACGACGGCCCTGGCGAACCAGCTGGTTAATAGTAGGCAAAGCGTACTCCTTCTCGAATGATTCCAGCTTTCTGTAAAGTGCAACGGCTTGAATCGAGGGGTCAGCATCCCCCTACGAAACACGCATTTCGATAGGATACGTGGCGTTAGCTGTGCCGTCAACAGACCACGCCGCCGGGCGTATCCCAAAATAGGCACATTTCCGCAAACCCTACACAAAAGGAATCCCCTTCTGTGCGCTTGGGAGGATTCCCGGGCCGGGCGGCACAGGGGTTAAGTTTGCTGCTCTACAGTCCTGGCTCGCACGGAGGCCACATTAAGTGGCCTCCGGCTCGTGCGGAACTCGCGACAAACTTAACCCCTGTGCCGCC
>URZB01000247.1 GCA_900552295.1 uncultured Collinsella sp. | reverse complement strand
GTCGGCAGCGTCAGATGTGTATAAGAGACAGTTCATGGATGGTCGCGACGTTGACCCGCAGTCCGGTGCCGGTTACATGAGTGAGTTCTGCGCCTTCCTGGCTAAGATCTCCGAGGAGACCGGTTGCGACGCTCGCGTTGCCACCGTCTCGGGCCGTTATTGGGCCATGGACCGCGATAATCGTTGGGAGCGCATCCAGCGCGCCTACGACGTCATGGTCAACGCGTCCGATGCCGATACCGACCCCGTTGCCGGTATCAAGGCCTACTACGAGAAGGACCCGCGCGGCGACGAGTTCGTCGAGCCCTTCGCTGCCCACAACGAGGGCATTCACGAGGGCGACGCGGCCATCTTCTTCAACTTCCGTCCCGACCGCGCTCGTCAGATGACCCGCGTGTTTACGGACAAGGAGTTCGACGGCTTTGAGCGCGAGCAGATCAAGCTTTCGCACTTTGTGACGATGACCGAGTATGATCCGACGTTTGACGTCGAGGTCGCCTTCCCCAAGACGTTCCCCGAGAACGTCCTGGCCGACGTTATCGCCGCCAATGGCCTGAAGCAGCTGCACACTGCCGAGACCGAGAAGTACGCCCACGTGACGTTCTTCCTCAACGGTGGCATCGAGGAGCCCAAGGAGGGCGAGGAGCGCGTGCTCGTCGCTTCCCCCAAGGTTGCTACCTACGATCTGCAGCCCGAGATGAGCGCTCCCGAGGTTACCGAGAAGCTCGTCGCCGCCATCAACGAGGATCGCGCTGATTTCTACATCGTGAACTTCGCGAACTGCGACATGGTTGGTCACACCGGTGTCTTCGACGCTGCCGTTAAGGCCGTTGAGGCTGTTGACGATGCCCTGTCCAAGGTTGTCCCGGCGATTCTCGCCAAGGGCGGCTTTGCACTGATTACCGCCGACCACGGCAACGCCGATCACATGTTTGACGTTGCTTCCGACGGTTCCAAGCATCCGTTTACGGCTCACACCACCAACCGCGTGCCGTTCATCATCGTTGATGAGAAGGCCAAGCTCACCGGTATCGAGGACGGCCGTCTTTCCGATATCGCTCCGACCATGCTCACCATGGCTGGTATTGAGCCTTCCGCCGAGATGACGGGCCGCGTGCTCGCTACCGAGGCCTAATAGAAAACAAATACCGTTTTCTAGCAAGGGGGTTGTCCACAACCGGACAACCCCCTTTTTGGTATTTCTGCCATTTCCACCCCGTCCTTGAGTGGCAGGTAGGGGAGAGCGGGGGATTGTGGTACAGTACTGGAGTTTGAACTGTTCTATTAAGGAGCTTATCTATGGGTCCGTTCCAGATTCTTCTGTTTGTCGTTTGGGCTGTCTCTGCCGTGGCGCTGACGATTCTCGTCCTGATGCATTCCGGTAAGGGTACCGGCGTTTCGGATATGATTGCCAGCTCGCTGTATAACTCCAGCTCTGCCACGGGCGTTATGGAGCAGAACCTTGACCGCCTGACCGTCATCATGGCTGTCGTGTTTGCCGTGTGCGTCGTGCTGTGCATGTTCTTCTTCCCGCAGGGCATCGTGGGCTACTAATCACGAGCCGCATAAATACTTGAAAAGGGTCCCGCAAGTGCGGGACCCTTTTTGTTTACATATTTGTAACAGAGTCAAAATATCCTCATATACTTCGCCCAACTAAAGAAAATCTCGACCGTTAACCGGAATTAGCCCCAAATCGTGCATAAAATGCGCTACTATATTGCAATACGTTGGTCCGCTTTGTATAACCAGCCAAAACGGCGGACCGCGTTTTGATGGTTCGGATCGGATTGTCTCGACATGTGTCCGACTGAACATTTCTTTGTCCTATCTCATAAGGAGGATGGCATGGCTGATTCTATGTTCCACCAGCCCGTTATGGGTCGTCGCGCCTTTGTTGGCGGCACCCTTGCTGCGAGCTCCATGGCTTTTCTTGCCGCATGCGGCAAGAAGGGTGGCGACGCTTCCGGTTCTGAGTCCGGTTCGACGCTGAACTTCTACATCAACAACCCGGTCTGCATCGACCCCTACAATGTCCAGGAGGACCAGGGCACTCAGGTCGAGTACCAGCTCTTTGACGCTCTGACCTCTTATGACGCCGAGAAGGGCGAGATCGTTCCGCTGGCTTGCGAGTCCTTCGAGGCCAACGACGACGCCACCGAGTTCACCTTCAAGATCAAGAAGGCCAAGTTCCACAACGGTGACGACGTTACCTCCAAGTCCTTCAAGCTCGGTTGGGAGCGTCTGGTCAACACCAAGTCGGCCATCGCTACCGAGTACGGCCCTTCCGAGGTCTCCTATCACCTTTCCATGGTCGAGGGCTATGACGACCTGCTTGCCGGTAACGCCACCGAGCTCAGCGGTGTTACCTGCCCCGACGATGAGACCCTCGTCGTTAAGCTGTCTTCCGCTTACGCCGACTTCCCCTTCGTCGCCTCTCACCCGGCTCTGGCCCCGGTTCCCGAGTGCGCCGAGTCCGATGCCAAGAGCTTCTATCTTGCACCGGTCGGTAACGGCCCGTTCATGATGGACGGCAAGTGGGAGGATGGTCAGGAGATCAACCTCAAGAAGTTCGACGATTACTATGGCGACAAGGCCAAGATCGATGGCATCCACTTCCAGGTCATCAAGGACATGGAGACTGCTTACAAGGAGTTCCAGGCCGGTAACCTCGATGTCTGCGACGTTCCCGTCGCTCAGATCGATGCCGCCAAGAAGGATCGCGGCGTGTCCAAGGACGGCTACACCATGGGTGACGGCGAGCGCATGCTGCTCGGCGCCGAGCCTTCCACGTACTATCTGACCTGCAACACCACGGCCGAGCCGTTCAACAACGCCGACCTGCGCAGGGGCATCTCCCTGGCCATCAACCGCGAGGCCATCTGCAAGACCATCTATAAGGGCTGTCTCTTATACACATCTGACG
>URZB01000246.1 GCA_900552295.1 uncultured Collinsella sp. | reverse complement strand
GGCATCGACCTGCGCCGATGCCCCTAAAGTAGACACACATTTTGTCCTATAAGCCTAATTAAGCCCCAAGTAAAAAGGCCGAAGCCCTCATCCGAGGCTTCGGCCTTTGTTTTTCAGCAGCGCCCAAGCGCAGTTTATCGATTCTCAATTGACCCGATGTTTTTGAGCTCGATGGAGATGAGGCCGTTGGGCTCGTTGACGAACTCAATGTACTCGGAGTTCGAGCCCATCTCGGCGGGGAAGCTGATCTCGATACCTGTGTCGGTACGAATCTTGTGATTGCGTACGGCCGCGCGTTCGACCTGCTTGCGCTCCACGGGCACGCGCTCAGGCACCTTCTCCTCGGTCAGTGCCGCGCGCACGCTCTCCTTGATAACCGGTTCGTCCTCAAAGACCTCATCGACGATATCCCAAGGCGGCAGCTCCTCGTCATCCTCAACCTTCTCGGCAACGGCAGCCTTAACCTTAGCGAGCGCTACAGCCGTGTTGGCACCGTGCTCCTCGGCGACTTCCTCGACCACACGCGTCACGGTGTCGATGACCTCCTTGCCCGATACGCCCGTGTCGCACTGCAGCAGGCCATCGGGGATAAGCATACGGTCCTCGCCGGCAATCTTGCGCTTCTTGTCCACGTAGCCGATCTCCATGGTGCTTGCGCGCACGATGGCATAGCTCGGCACCTTTTGCGAGGGGTTCGGCAGAATGGCGTAGTGGCGCGCGATGTCGTTGCGCACCTCCCCCTCCTCGCGGCCCACTTCGTGCATAAAAGCCTGCTTGGAGCCCAGCAGCATCACGGCAAACCAGCGGGCATCCTCATCGTCGTCAAAATCGGCCACGAGCACGTCGGTGGACTCGGCTTTCTCGGCTTTGGTGAGCTCGGAAGAGATAAACTCCGCAATCTGCTGCGACAGGTCCACGAACTCGCGCTCGCCAAAGAAATAGCCCTTGAGCTCGCCGCCAAACGCAGAGTTCTCGGCAAACGGGGCGCGTTTATTGTCGGCCGAGGTGCGTGCACGGCGCAGATGCGTGGTTACGAAATTGCGCACGGTACGGCTTTCGGTATCGAGCTCGCGCTGGCTCATAACGTTGACGGCAGAGTCAAAGTCCAGGATATGCAGAATCGCGTGATTGATTTTCATATACGGCATTCCGTTCTAGATCGATTTCGGCACGAACCAGTATAGCGGTCGAGCCCGCCCCAGGCGCATCGAAGATTGGTGCATCGGGGACAGGTTGCTTTGCACCAATGGCTAGCGCAGGAGCTCGGACTGCCAAGCCTCGAGCTGTTCTGCCAAACTCTTGCCGGCGGCGGGCATGTCGATCTGGGGTCGTTTGGGCAGCAGTGCGCATTTAAGGATTGCCACGATGGTCTGCGAGACAAAGCGTCGCGTATCCTTGTCAAACCCTTGCGCAGCCTGGAGCATCACGGGCAGGCTCTCGCGCAGATTCCCAGCGATATCCGCAAACCGCTCAGCACCCGTAGCCTCAAACACGGAGAACAACGCATCTACAAAACGCTCGCGCTCGCTAGGCGAAACTGCAAGCAGCATCTCGCGAATGGAGCCATCAACGTATCGAGCACCGGCGGACAGGCGCTCACAGTACACGAAGTCGCGACCATCAACCACCCAGCTAAAGGGATTGTGCTGCAGCAGGCTGAACTCGGTGCTCTCAACGATGGCATAGTCCTCCTGCGTCTCGAACATCATGCCAAAGATCGACGACCGAGGTAGCGTCTTGTCGATTCGACCGGAAAGATCGGCAAAGGCGTTGCCGTTCAGAAACTCCTCGACGAAACCCGGACCATCATGGGAATACGCCCGTTCGATTCGCGCACGGGTGACATCGGAGCACATCGCCGCACCGTACACCGCAAGGTTTCCACCCTTGGAATGACCTCCGCACAAAAGCGGCCCGTCAATCGCATCCGCCGCCTCGTCCACATAACACGCCGCGGATTCCTGGGCCGGCACAGGATACCGGAACGCCATGTTAAAGTCCTCTTTCCAGCCCACAATCGTGCTGTCGGTCCCCCGGAAGGAAAGATAGCTAAACCCCGCCGGAAACCGGAACGCCATGGCTGCAAACTGCTCTGTCGCCACCACATCGCTCACGGCACGATAGCCGCAAACGTGCACGCCACGGTAGCGAGGGCTTGCTGCCACGGCCTCCAACAAGGCCCTGCTCCCCTCTGGATCCCACAAGTCGTCAATCATGTCCCGGTAGCACTCGGCACGCAACAGCTCGCGTACGTCTAGGCCCTGCCAGCTCGTCAGCTCCGCCATATCACCCGGCAAACGCAAATAGGACAACCACGCAAAGACGAGGCTATCCACCGCGCAGAACGGCCTCTCCTCAAACGGATCAAACGCCGTCTGGGCATAGGTTAAAAAATTAGGCGAATCCGACATGGCCCTCCCATCAACTATGGTGCATTGGGGCAACTATGGTGCATTGGGGTCAGGTTACTTTGTACCAAAAAGGCGCCCGAGCCGTGTGGACCCGGACGCCTTCATTGTAGCTTTTCGCTCTAGCGAGCTTGATTTAGCAGGAAAAATCGACGCTGTCGATGATGTCCTTGAGAGCCTTGGCGGAGACGGTGAGCTCATGCTGCTCGTCATCGTTCAGCGGCACGGGGACGCGGCAGACAACGCCGTCGCGGCCAACGACGGTCGGCATGGAGATGGCAAGATCGGACAGACCATACTCGCCCACCATGAGCGAGGAGACAGGCAGAACGGTCTGCTCATCGCGCATGACGGCGGTGCAGATACGCTTGACGGCCATGGCGACGCCATAGTAGGTGGCGTGCTTCTTCTCGATGATGGTGTAGGCGGAGTTCTTGACGTCCTCGGCAATACGCTTCTCGGCGGCTTCGTGCTCCAGGTGGCCGTGAAGCTCGCAGAAGGTGTTCAGCGGCTGTCTCTTATACACATCT
>URZB01000245.1 GCA_900552295.1 uncultured Collinsella sp. | reverse complement strand
ACGAGATGTAGCTCCGTCTCGTGGGCTCGGAGATGTGTATAAGAGACAGGATGGGCGTTCATGCCGGCGTCGTGTGCCGCCTTGGCGTCCTCGGCAAAGGCATTGGCGGTGAGCGCGATGATGGGGATATCGGCTGCATCGACCTTCTCGCTCAGGCGAATCGCGCGGGTTGCCTCGTAACCGTCCATGTCCGGCATCATAATGTCCATCAGGATCGCATCGAAGCTGCCGGCGGGATGCGATAGGTACAGATCGACGACTTCGTTGCCGTTGGCGGCGCGGGTGACCACGACGCCCTCGGATTCTAGCAGCGCCTGGGCAATCTCGGCATTCAATTCGTTGTCTTCGGCGAGCAGTACGTTCATGTCGGCGAGCGAGCAGTCGAGCGCCCCCTCGACCGTATTCGCCCGCGCCTGGGGGTTCTTGTCGATATCGAGCGGAATCTCCACGTAGAACGAGGTGCCCGCATGGAGCTCGCTGGTGACTTCGATGGTGCCGCCCATCAGTTCAATAAGCGACTTGACGATTGGCATGCCCATGCCGGTTCCTTGGAACTTGCTACGCGCATCGTTACCTTCTTGGGCAAACGGCTCATAGATATGCTTTAAAAACTTGGAAGTCATGCCAATGCCGGTATCCGAAACGCTAAAGCAAAAGAGCGCGCGCCCGTTATCGAGTGGCTTGGTCTTTGAGCTAAAGGTGACGGAGCCGCCGTGCTTGTTGTACTTAATGCTGTTGTCTAACAGGTTGATCATGATCTGTCGGATATGGGTGGGACTGCCGACCATGTATGGCCCCGTGGTGTATGGCAGACTATTGTCCTGCATGGTGATGCCGTTATCGGATGCGCGGAGCTTGCACAGAACCAGCGTATCGTCACAGAGCTCTTTGAGGTTAAAAGGCGCATGTTCCAGTGTTATCTTGCGGTCTTCGATTTTGCCCATCTCGAGGATGTCGTTAATCAGCGAGAGCAGGTGATTGGCGGCAACACGAGCCTTGGCGCGGCTTTCGCGGGCGACCTGGATATCGCCTTCCTTCAATTCCTCGATATCGATAAGGCCCAGGATGCCGTTGAGCGGCGTACGGATGTCGTGGCTCATGCGCGTGAGGAATGCCGTCTTAGCGGCGTTGGCGGCGTCGGCTTTTTCGCGCTCGGTTCGAGCGCGCACGAGCGCCCAGATGAGCAGGACGATGCTGACCGACAACATACCGATGAGGGTGGAGGTAACGGCGGTGCGGTTGCGATAAAGGAATTGAAGCGTGTTGGATTCCTGGGCCGTGTACGACGTAGAGGAGTAATTGCTTGCGGAGAGCGATTCTCCGGCATTGATGATGCCCTTGTTGATGATTCCCAGCAGCTCGGGCTTTCCGCGCGAAATCCAGCACGAGAGCTCGCAGGTGTCAGGGAGCTCGACCGTCTCGCAGTCCTCGAGATCATAACGATCGCCGAGGGTTTTTACGCGTGAACTGGGAGCGACGACGCAGCGCGCCGTTCCCCTCCCGAGGGCGTCGAGCGCTTCATCGTCGGATCGGTATTCGGTCACGGTCGCTGTGGGGAACAGACTTTCAAGTACGTTTCGGTTGATAAACGATGATTTGGTACAGGCGATGTTCTGAAGATCTTTGTTCAGGTTGCTTCCGCTGTGGATGGCGGTGAGGGATATGGTCCCCAACGATACCGACTGCACAACGCCTGATTGCTCGGCAAACCAGTAATCTCGGTATACCGGCAGCGCGACGTCTATGCTTCCCTTTGACAGGGCCTTTGACATCATCTTGTAGCTATCAAAGGCGACGGTCTCGACCGTAATGCCAAATTTATCGTGCAACGTCGTCGCAAGCGATGCGAGCGAGCCTTCCATTTTGCCGTCTTCGTCTTCGTTACAGTAGGGGAGTTTGCCCGTAATGTAGCCGAGCGTGATGGTGTTGTTGTTCGCCTTGAGCCAGGCGCGCTCATCGCCGGTGAGCGAGGATGATCCGCTGTTTTGCGCTGAATAGTTCGATTTGACCTCGTCGTTATAGCGGGGGTTGACGCGGTTGATTGCCGCCATTGCGGAGTTGATGTTGTCCATCAGGTCGGGGCGGCTTTTGGGAACGGCAAAGTAGTAGTCGCTCGAACCGACGTAGAACATGGGCGACGCCTCGGGCGACGAAATGGTGTCGTTCATGATGATGGCGTCGACCTCGCCGTTTGCGAGCGCGTCAAAGAGAACGGAGCCTCCGTCATACTCCCTGTATGTGCAGACGATTCCCTCGTTGGCGAGCCACTGCTGGCCGACGATGGTTTGCATAACACCGGAGTTGTAACCGATGGTGAGACCCTGGAGTGCTTGAGGGTCACCCTTGGCCAGGTCGCCACGGTCGGGCCTGGCGTAGATGTAGTAGCGCTCGGTGCCCTCGGGGTTCGAGGAAAAGAGCAGCTTTTGGGCGCGTTCCTCGGAGTAGGAGATGTTGGGCATGAGGTCGATCTCGCCCGTCTCGAGCTTCTCCATAAGCTCGGTGAAGGTGCCGGAGACGTATTCGTACTGCCAGCCGGGTGTGTAGTACGAGAGGGTCTGGAGGTATTCGTAACCCCATCCCGAGAGACGCTCGCCGGGGATGCCGTCCTGGAAGCCCTCGTTGTTGACGAGCCAACCAACGCGGACCGTTTTGACCTGCTGACTAGAGTCATCGGCAAAAGCCTGGACAGGCGCGATAGAACTCAGCGCGGCAAGCGCGGTAAGCACAATGGCCAGGGCGCGATATATAACTGAACGAAGGACAGCGGAAGCTCTCACATGCAATCCTAACGAATCGAGACATTACCGCATAAGGATACCAGCTCAGCCTGCCCAGTCGGCAGCTGCATCGCTAAACGATCCCGCTCGGCAGTTGGGGACAGTCCCTTTCTGCCGGCACAGACGATATGAGCAGGACATAAAAACATTGAGAGCCCCTGCTGCATGAA
>URZB01000244.1 GCA_900552295.1 uncultured Collinsella sp. | reverse complement strand
AGCATCATGGCTGCCGGGGCTGCCGGCGACTGGATGATCGGCGTCATTTGCCTGGCTGCCGTGTGGGGACACATCTTCTCGCCTTACCTTAACTTCCACGGCGGTAAGGGCATCGCCGTGGGCCTGGGCGTGATTCTTGCCTGGTACTGGCCCATTGGCCTGTCGCTGCTGGGCATGTTTATCGTTGCCGTCGCCATCACCAAGTTTGTGTCGGTGGGCTCGCTTGCCGCCGCCATTGGTCTTCCCATCGCTGCCTGTGCGGTCTTTCCGTACAGCAGCCTGGGCCTCAAGTTTTGCATGGCGATGATCGGCATCACCGTAGTGTGGGCCCATCGCGCGAACATCAAAAAGCTCATGACCGGTAAGGAGTCCAAGCTCTCGTTTACCAAGCGCGTCACCGAGCCCGACGATAAGTAGGAGAGAGTCATGAATGTTGCGCTGATTGGCTCCGGCTCCTGGGGAACCGCCGTCGCCGGCCTTGCCGCCGCGCGGGCCGAGCGCGTGATCATGTGGGCCCATAGCGAGCAGACGGCCGCCGGCATTAACGGCGAGCACCGTAACCCCCGGTATCTGGTGGGCTACGAGCTGCCCGGCAACGTCGTCGCCACCACGGACCTGGTGCAGGCGCTCGACGGCGCCGAGGCCATCATCTTCGCCGTGCCTTCGACGCACCTTCGCGACGTCTGCCACCAGGCGGCGCCGTTCATCGCTGACGAGATGCCGGTTCTGTGCCTCACCAAGGGCATCGAGCCCGAGTCCGGACTACTCATGAGCGAGGTCATCGCCAGCGAGATCGGCAACGAGTCGCGCGTGGCGGCGCTCTCGGGCCCCAACCATGCCGAGGAGATCTGCCGCGGCGGGCTCTCTGCCGCCGTCATCGCCAGCGAAGACCAGCAAGTGGGGGAGACCTTTAAGGAGCTGCTGCTTTCCACGGCCTTCCGCATCTACCTGTCGCAGGATATGACCGGCGTCGAGGTCTGCGGCGCCATGAAAAACGTCATCGCTATCGTATGCGGCATCTCTGCCGGCTCGGGTGCGGGTGATAACACGCTCGCCCTCATCATGACGCGCGGTCTGGCCGAGATCAGCCGCCTGGTGCACGCCCGCGGTGGCCAGGCCATGACCTGCATGGGGCTTGCCGGCATGGGCGACCTTATCGCCACCTGCACTTCGGAGCACTCGCGCAACCGTACCTTCGGCTTCGAGTTTGCCCACGGCGTTTCGCTCGACGAGTACCAGGCGCGCACGCATATGGTGGTCGAAGGTGCCGTCGCGGCACGAAGCGTCAGCGAGCTCGCCCGTTCACTGGGCGTAGACATTCCGCTCACCTTTGCCGTGGAGCAAACGCTCTACAACGGTGTTACTTTGGATAGGGCGCTCGAGATTCTCACCGATCGCGTCCCCTCTCAAGAGTTCTACGGACTCACCGACTAGCGCAGAAAGGCTACTACCATGGGTTCCATTAAAATCGCTCCGTCCGCCCTCTCGGCCGACATGGCCAACCTCAAGGGCGAACTCGACAAGATCGCCGGTGCCGACTTTGTGCACTTCGACGTCATGGACGGCCACTTTACCGGCAACCTGACCTTTGGCGTCGACATCCTTAAGGCCGTCAAGCGCTCCACCGATGTACCGGTCGACGCGCACCTGATGGTGTCGAACCCCGACGAGACGGTCGATTGGTACGCCGACGCCGGTGCCGACATGATCACCGTGCACTACGAGGCTTCCACGCACCTGCACCGCACGCTCACCCATCTGCAGCAGCGCGGAGTTAAGGCCGGCGTGGTGCTCAACCCCGCCACCCCCGTGTGCGTGCTCGAGAGCATCATCGATGTCGTCGATATGGTGCTGCTCATGAGCGTGAACCCGGGCTTTGGCGGTCAGAGCTTTATCCCGGGCACCATCGCAAAGCTCCACGAGCTCAAAGCCATGTGCGAGCGCCACGGCGTGTCGCCCATGATCGAGGTCGACGGCGGCATTTCTTCCAAGAACATTGCCGAGGTCGTCAAGGCCGGCGCCAACGTGCTCGTGGCCGGTTCTGCCGTATTTAAGTCCGAAGATCCCGCTGCCGAGGTTGCGCTACTGCAGAAGCTGGGCAACGAAGCCGCACAGGAGGCATAAACCCTTATGACCGCAGGTCAAAACCGCATACCCGTGAATCTTGACTATGCCGCCTCGACGCCCATGCGCGCCGAGGCGCTCCTTGCGCAGCGCGAGTACGACGACAGCGAGCTTGCCGGCGTCAACCCCAACTCGCTGCATTCGCTCGGCCGCAAGGCCGCCGCGCGCCTGGAAGTCGCCCGTCGCGAGATCGCCCGTAGCTTTGGCGCGCGCGTCCGCCCGTCCGAGATTGTTCTGACCAACGGCGGCACCGAAGCCAACCAGCTGGCGCTGCTCGGTCTTGCCGAGGGCGCCCGTCAGCGCGATCGCAAACGCGATCGCGTAATCGTTTCGGCCATCGAGCACGATTCGATTCTGGACAACCTGCCGCTGCTGCGTGCCGCCGGCTTTACCGTCGACCTGGTGCAGCCATGCCGCGCGGGCTACATTGAGCCTGCCGCGCTTGTCGAGCTGCTTGGCGACGACGTGGCGCTCGTAAGCATCATGGTCGCCAATAACGAGACCGGTGTGGTGCAGCCCATCCGCGAGCTTGCCGCCGCCGCACATGCTGCCGGCGCCCTGTTCCACACCGATGCCATCCAGGGCTATCTGCATATTCCGCTCGATGTCACCGAGCTGGGAGTTGACACCATGACCGTTGCCGCGCACAAGATCGGTGGCCCCGTGGCATCCGGCGCGCTCTACCTTAAGAGCCGCACGCCGCTGCGCCCGCGCATTTTTGGCGGCGGACAGGAAGCCGGACGTCGCGCGGGCACGCAGGACCTGCGCACGCAGCTGGCTTTTGCCGCTGCCGCCCGAACGCTGGCGCCCCATGTAGCCCAGGAGCGTGCGACGCTGCAAACCCTTTCCGACAAGCTCTACGCCACGC
>URZB01000243.1 GCA_900552295.1 uncultured Collinsella sp. | reverse complement strand
CTCCCTGTACTGCCGCCGCGACTGCCAGTTCCACACCGAGGGCGGCGACGTGCTGAACATCAACGAGAAGACCCTCGCCGTCGGCATCTCCCAGCGTACCCAGGCCGCCGCTATCGACGTCATGGCCCAGAACATCTTCTGGAACTCCGACTCCAAGGTCGAGCGCATCCTGGCCTTCGACATCCCGGTCTCGCGCGCCTTCATGCACCTCGACACGGTCTTCACCCAGATCGACGTCGATAAGTTCACGATCCACCCCGCCATCATGGGCACCCTGCGCGTCTACGAGCTGACCGCCGGCAAGAACCCGGGCGACGTGAACATCCGCCTGATCGAGGACACCCTCGAGCACGTCCTGGAGGACGCCACCGGCGTCGACCAGGTCAAGCTGATCCCCTGCGGCGGCGGCGACCCGATCGCGGCCTCCCGCGAGCAGTGGAACGACGGCTCCAACACCCTGTGCGTCGAGCCCGGCAAGATCTGCGTCTACGCCCGCAACACCGTCACCAACGACGTGCTTTACAAGGAGGGCCTGGACCTTCTCGTCGTGCCCTCCGCCGAGCTCTCCCGCGGCCGCGGCGGCCCGCGCTGCATGAGCATGCCCTTCTGGCGCGAGGACCTCTAAGTCTTTCCGTTTCCGGTGCGGTCCCCCTACAACCGCACCGGTTTCGCCCGTCAAACGGGCAACACTAATACTTACGTAATTCATTTTTTCGAAAGGAAACGAACCATGGGTGTTAACCTCTCCGGCCGTAGCTTCCTCAAGCTTCTCGACCTCACCACCGAGGAGATCGAGTACCTGCTCAAGCTTTCCAAGAACTTCAAGGACATGAAGCGCGCTGGCGTTCCGCACCGCTATCTCGAGGGCAAGAACATCGTTCTGCTCTTCCAGAAGACCTCCACTCGTACCCGCTGCGCCTTCGAGGTCGGCGGCATGGATCTGGGCATGGGCGTCACCTACCTCGATCCCGGTTCGTCGCAGATGGGCAAGAAGGAGTCCATCGAGGACACCGCCCGCGTTCTCGGCCGCATGTATGACGGCATCGAGTTCCGTGGCTTTGCCCAGGACGATGTCGAGGAGCTCGCTGCCAAGTCCGGCGTGCCCGTGTGGAACGGCCTGACCACCGAGTGGCACCCCACCCAGATGCTTGCCGACATCCTGACCGTCCAGGAGAACTTCAACTACGACATCAAGGGCAAGACCCTCGTCTTCATGGGTGACTGCAAGAACAACGTTGCTCGCTCCCTCATGGTTGTCTGCTCCAAGCTCGGTATGAACTTCGTGGCCTGCGGCCCCGAGGAGTGCATGCCCGCTGACGACGTCATCGAGGCCTGCAAGCCCATCGCCGAGGCCAATGGCTGCACCATCAAGCTGACCACCGACGTCAAGGACGGCGTCACCGGTGCCGACGTTATCTACACCGACGTGTGGGTCTCCATGGGCGAGCCCGACGAGGTCTGGGCCGAGCGCATCGCTCAGCTCACCCCGTATCGTGTCACCTCCGACGTCATGGCTATGGCCAACCCGGGTGCCATCTTCCTGCACTGCCTGCCCAGCTTCCACGACACCAACACCACCATTGGCGCCGAGAAGTGCGAGCAGTTCGGCATCACCGAGCAGGAGGTCACCGACGAGGTCTTCGAGAGCCCCGCTTCCAAGGTCTTCGACGAGGCTGAGAACCGCATGCACACCATCAAGGCTGTCATGTACGCCACGCTCAAGTAAGAGCATCTAGCATCTCGCTCGGGGTGTATTGCTGCACACCCCGAGCGGTTTTATCTGGTAATAATCTCGCATCAAGCGGCAGGCACGGCACGGAAGAGCCGCTTCGGGCGAGATCAGTAAATGATTTATGAAGGGGGGATGAGAACTATGACTGAGACCGCTAAGAAAAAGCGCGGTATGCCTTCATCGTTCACCATTCTTCTTGCTCTGCTGGCAATTGTCGCAGTGATTACCGTTATCGTCTCCGGTACGTCCGGCGGCGCGGTTACTGCAGCCCGTCTGAGCGATTTCTGCACCGCCCCGATCCTGGGCTTCGCTGACGCTCTGCCCGTCTGCCTCTTCGTTATGATCCTGGGCGGCTTCCTCGGCATGATGACCGAGACCGGCGCCCTGGACAACGGCATTGCCGTTCTGGTGCAGAAGCTTAAGGGCAACGAGATTATGCTCATTCCCGTGCTGATGCTCATCTTCTCCCTCGGTGGTACCACCTATGGTATGTGCGAGGAGACCGTTCCCTTCTACGCCCTGCTCGCCGCTACCATGATGGCCGCTGGCTTCGACCCCATGGTCGGTGCCGCTACCGTCCTGCTCGGCGCTGGCTGCGGCTGCCTGGGCTCCACGGTTAACCCGTTCGCCGTCGGCGCTGCCGTCGACGCTCTGACCGGCGTTGGCATTGAGGTCAACCAGTCCATCATCATCGGCCTCGGTGCCGTCCTGTGGATTGTCACTACCGCTATGTCCATCTTCTTCGTGATGAACTATGCCAAGAAGGTCAAGGCTGACAAGGGTTCCACCATCCTGTCGATGCAGGAGCTCAAGGACGCCGAAGAGGCTCACGGCAAGGCTGCTTCCGAGGTCCACAAGGAGGTCAAGCTCACCGGTCGTCAGAAGGGTGTTCTGATTGCCTTCGCCTTCACCTTCGTCGTCATGATCGTCGGCTTCATTCCGCTGGCCGACCTCAACGAGGGCGTCGCCAACTTCTTCGACGCTGGCGCCGTCTACGACGCCGACGGTAACGCCGTCGTCCAGGGCTGGTCTGCCCTGATCACCGGCCTGCCCATTGGCCAGTGGTACTTCGACGAGGCTTCCACCTGGTTCTTCCTCATGGCCGTCCTGATCGGTATCATCGGTGGCCTGTCCGAGAAGCAGATCGTTAACACCTTCATCACCGGCGCTGCCGACATGATGTCCGTTGTTCTCGTCATCGCCCTCGCCCGTGGTATCTCCGCTGTCTCTTATACACATCTGACGCTGCCGACGATAAGGCTC
>URZB01000242.1 GCA_900552295.1 uncultured Collinsella sp. | reverse complement strand
GTCGCGACGGGCCTGGCCGGCGCTGGCCGAAAGGCCCAGGTCCTTGAGCAGGCCGGCGAGGTAGATCTGGCCCTCGTCGTTAACAGTCAGCTCAACATGCTTCTCGGGGAAGTCGGCGAGCTGGCCCTCCTTGAACACGCGGTCGAACTCGGCCTGAGCCTCGTCGCCGGCACCGGCGCCGTGGTAGGTGTCGCACAGGTCGCGGCCCAGAGCGCGCTTGAGCTCATAGGGATCGGCGGAGCCGTCGGCCAGAGCAGCGTCGATCTTGTCGACCTCGGCCGGGGTGAGCGAGCTCGCCAGGCGGTAGTACTTGCCGATCATCTCGTCGGGGATGGACATGGTCTTGCCGAACATATCCTTGGGCGCGTCGGTCAGGCCGATGTAGTTACCGTAGGACTTGGACATCTTACGGACGCCATCGGTGCCCTCGAGTAACGGCATGGTGAGCGCGATCTGGGGCTCCATGCCCATCTTCTCCATGAGCTCACGGCCGGCGAGCAGGTTGAAGAGCTGATCGGTGCCGCCCATTTCCACGTCGGCCTTGATCTGCACGGAGTCGTAAGCCTGCATCACGGGATACAGGAACTCATGCAGGGCGATCGGCGTCTGGGACTGGTAGCGCTTGGTAAAGTCGTCGCGCTCGAGAATACGGGCGACGGTGAACTTGGAGCACACCTGCAGCAGGCCGGCCAGATCCATCGACAAGATCCAGTCGCCGTTGTGCACGATGGTGGTCTTCTCGGGATCCAGGATCTTCATGGCCTGGCTCACGTAGGTCTCGGCGTTGGCCTCGATCTGCTCCTGCGAAAGCTGCGGGCGGGTGGAGTTCTTGCCCGAAGGATCGCCAATCAGCGCGGTACCGTTGCCGATGATGAGGGTGACGTTGTGGCCCAGGTCCTGGAACTGACGCATCTTGCGCAGCGGCACGGCGTGGCCCAGGTGCAGGTCGGGGCTGGTGGGATCGACGCCGAGCTTGATGTTGAGGGGCTCGCCCTTCTCAAGCTTCTTGCGAAGGTCGGCCTCGGGGACGATCTGCGCGGCGCCCGAGGTGATGATACGCATTTGCTCGTCAACAGACAGCATTGGGTATCCTCCTTTTGCTATAGCACCCTCGCCGAAAACGGCGGTGCTGGAAGTCCATAAACTCTCTTATGATAACAAACTGACGCGACGCAGCATCTACGACAGGAAAATCCTCGTCCTGCCGCATGCGTCGATGGCAACTGGCAGACGCGTGCCGTCACGCTCGACCAGATAGCGCACCTGCCGACGACGCAAGCAGTCGCGGCAACGGACCTGCCCCGTCGCATCGGTGGCACAGACGCCCTCGGCGGTCAACAGGCAGTGCTCGCACACCATAAGCTCGGGACGGTCGGCGTCGACCGGACCCAAGACGCCGGGTTCAGCAGCCAGTTCGGCAATACGCTCCCTATCATTGCTGAGCAACTCGGCAGGCAAGTATACCCACCCCGCGCCAAGCCCGCGCAGCCAGGCAAGCGTGGCCCGATTGGCGCAGAACACCGGCGCCGCCACGTCAAACGTCGTGCCCAGCTCGCGGGCCATCGCCACCTGTCCCAGATTGCGGCAGACGACGTGCCCGGCACGTTGCATAAGCGCTCGAGTCCGCTCGGCGTCGCCTGCGCGGCACACTTCGTCGAGCACCACCGTCGCATCGGACAGATCCCGCTCATCGCGCGGATCCAAATCCATCAGCTCCCAGGCAAAGACCATACGAGCAAAAGCCTCATGCTTTGCCGGCTCTGCCGGTCCCGCCAACTCCGTCGGCACGTCGCCATCTGCCAGAACGCCCTCAAACGGCAGTACCTCAACGGACTGCTCAGCAGGCGCGACCGCATCTGCCTCGACCCGCATGCGCTCCAACACCGTTGCCGTCTGCCCCAGCACGCCGGCACTGCGAATCAGATAGGCCTCGCAGCCCGCGTCCACCTTGCGTTTGCAATGCACGACGATGCGCTCTCCCGCAGCGGCATCCACGGGGCAAGGCACCTGTGGCCAGCGCTTGGGCACATCGGGACGCGCGTCGGCACCCGGGTAAAATCGGATTTCGAGCGTATCGCCCGCCGCCACGGCGGCATCAAGCTCAACCGTCACCTCTTCGTGACCCACCGCCACCAAATGGCCCACGCGCACGCCCTGGTTGATCGCGCGCTCAAAGCTCATGAGCTCGGCGCCCGAACGACCCCGCAGATACGCATCGGTAAAGCCGCGGTTGAACGACCTTCCCAGCTCGCGCTCAAGCGCCGGCACCGCATCGGCATCCCATGTGCCGTCGCGCAGCATATCGAGCGCCCGACGCCACACCCTCACCACGTTAAAGACGTAGTCGGGATTCTTCATGCGGCCCTCGATCTTGAGCGATGCCACGCCGGCGGCAACAAGCTCGGGCAGATGCGCGATGCCCAGATAGTCACGCGGACAAAGCAGGCGATCCCCTTCGACAGCGACAACACTCTGCCCCGCCTCGTCCACCAAGTCATAGGATAGACGGCACGGTTGCGTGCAATCACCGCGCATCGCAGAGCGGCCACGTCGAAGGGCAGAGAACCCGCACGCACCCGAGTATCCAATGCAAATAGCGCCGTGACAGAACACCTCGATGGGCACGCCAGTAGCGCAAAGCGTCTCAATTTCCGCCACGCTCAGCTCGCGCGCAGTCGTCACGCGCTCAACGCCCAACTCCTTGGCAGCCAACTGCACGGCACCCTCGCTATGAGCGCCCGCCTGAGTGGACAGGTGAATCTCGACCCCCGGAATCGCCGCACGAAGCGCACAGGCCAGCCCGGCATCGGCCACAATCAACGCATCGGCACCCAACGCATGCGCATACGCCCCCAACGCCACGGCGTCGGCAAGCTCATCATCGAACACGAACACGTTGAGCGTCACGTACACACGCACGCCATGGGCATGGGCCACGGCACAACCGCGCGCGAACTCATCATCGCTAAAGCCATGCGCGCTCACTCGAGCGTTGAATCCGTCCAGCC
>URZB01000241.1 GCA_900552295.1 uncultured Collinsella sp. | reverse complement strand
AGCGGGTACAGTCGCGTGCCGGACCCGCCGGCGAGGATGATGCCTTTCATTTAATCTGTCCTCTACAATCGAAATGCGCTTTAGATCGAGTGATAAATAAGACTTGGGTATCCTATTTTGCTAAACCCCCTCATTCTTAACGAAATAGGCAAGGTAATGACTGCGGAATATGGCTACCTGAATTGCCCCTTCCATTTTTCAATGCTCGACCAAGGGAGATTGATTCCGGTTATTTCAGGTTGGTTAATCCAATCAGCCATTTTGAGTAAAAAGTCATCTTCTCGTTCGAAAACAGGAAGTCCGGTATCTTCACCGATGATCGCGTGCCAAATGTTGGTAATGGACTCACTTTGCTTCAACGCTATGAAAAGCGCCAGTATCGAAAATCAATTTATAATCCCACAATGATGTGAATTCGTTCGGGCAAATAACGACCGCAAAGTGATACAAGCGAATAAGATCCGGCAAGAGTTAGCGCCCAAACAGCAAATGTCGAAACACCAAGTGGAATGACGAATAATCCAAGCAGTTTCCAAACGGCCTTGAGAACAAGTATATGGCAGAGGTAGATTCCAAAAGAGGCGTTCCCAAGGTCAACAAGCAAAGTAGAAGATAATCGCGACTTGAATGATCCCGGAACCGCCATAAGAAGCGCGATCACAGCTAAAGAGGTCGCGGCAGAACCGAGCTTAAGCTGAGTTGTGGCCATATTGAAATCGCCAGTCAAATACCACCAGAAGCCTGCGACCTCCTGAATTATTAAAAATATAAAGAGCACTGCAACAAGCTGAGTGGTTCGTCCTTCAATGAGCGCAGCCAAACGCCTCCAGTCGAGACCGAAAACATAAAAGATGAGCCACATGGGGCAGAAAACCTGTATTAGAGGCAATGCGATACCGGCAACGGCAGCGAGCTCCCTTAGAAGCAAGCAAGCCGGTGTCACACAATAGACAAAGAACCTATACCGTGAAAGGAGCCTGAACAGTACCGGAGTAAGCAGCACAAGCTGTGAATAGACCAATAGATAGTACATCTGAGCCGATACGGAGCCCACGGCGAACGCCAGAAACCCAGACGCCCATGAAGGGCGGGAAACGCCGCAAGATAGATAACGCTCCAGAACGCATAAGGTCCGGCAACCTTGCTAATGCGGCGTCGAAGACCCCCCCCCGCATTAAATTTGCGCTCGTCGGTAAGAACACCGGATAAAAACAAGAACAACGCAACAGAAAAGTTGAGGAATGGGCGAATGGCGACCGACGCGGCACATTGAGGAAGACAGTGGATAAGCACCACTGCGGAAATCGCAAGCCCACGAAGAGCTTGAAGGTAGCGATCCTTGGCCATCTAGGCTCTCCTTCCAACGAGTCTCTTTAGTCGTCGTTTAATACCACCAAGCTTGCCGCGGACACGCTGCCAGAGAGTGGGACGGAAATCCCACTTGTCCATGAGATCTGGGATGGAAAGCCCGGCAGACACGTCGTTCAAGAACTCGTCGCGCTTTGGATAAGGCGTGACAGAATGGACGAGGCTAGGGTTGCCCGCGATTACCCCATCAAGCGTCGCCGGACCGTTTGCAGTAAGCCCAGAAATAGCCTCGAATGCCCGCACGCCCTTCTCGGTATTGCATAGGACGGCAGATACGCCCTTGGAGTTGTCGACCTCGGGATGGGTATTCTGGAACCCCCAGAAATCACCGAGCGTGATATCGGCGCCGCTGGAGCGCTTTGCTGGACATGCCAGACAGGACGAACGAAGGCTCGCATTGGCCAGAAACGCTTTCATGTACCAGTCTTTGCCGAATATCTGGGACTCGGTGTCCCCGGTGTTGTCTTTCTCCGCTATGTGCTTGTACATAGCGGAGTAAGACAACCATCCGGTTGTCTTACTCCGCATATTGACGTCGCAGACGTCCGACCCGAAGGCCTCACCACGGTAGTCGACCCAGCGCGACCAGAGCTCTGGAGACGGAACACCGTGGCAGATGACGTCGACGCCGAGGAAGAGGTCAGAGTCGGCGAGTTTCCCCAGGTATGAGCGCATGCCAGCCACCTGGCATGCAGTACCGGCAAAGAGCGCCGGCCTGCCTTCACGCAGGGCAGCGCGGACGCCCTCGAAGACGCCGCGGCCAACCGCGCTCTGAACGTATTTCGAGCGCATAACGGCGCCGAGCGCCGGCCTGTCCTCCACGAGCACGTGACGAAGCTCGCGGCAACCGTCCGTCCACGCGGCGCCCGCCACAACACCGCCGCGCGAGAGAGCGTCACCGGCGAGTAGACCGAACACGCCGCCCGACGACGATCTATCGAGCAAGCCGACGTCATGAGCCTTCGCCCAGAGGGCGAACTCGCACCCGTCCTCCCCAGGGGCGTTGAGCGCCGGGCATACGGCGTCGCACGCCCCGCAGCCTACGCACCCGGAGGCGTCGACGGTGGGGTGTAGGAAGCCACAATCATCGGGTTCCATGGAGATGCATGACTTGGGGCAGCGGGCAGCGCACGCGCCGCAGCCGCAGCAACGGTCGCCAAGCGAGACGACCCTCGGGGATTTCTCGGAATCATTCATGATGGACCCTATCTAAGGAACGGGAGACGAGAGACGACCGCGATACGTTCGTCCTTCGTTAGGACGGCGAGCCAAAGGGCTATGGCGAAAAGCGCGCTGTAAACGGCGCCCCACTCGAGGAACGCGGGCCATCCGTTGACGGGCAGGACCGCCGTGCCAGCGAGGCAGGCGACGGTGACGGCAGCCCAGGCGAGCAGCACCGGCAGGTTCCGCTTCCAGAAAAAGAGCATGTCGAGACCGACCCGCTTCTGGTAGTACCAGTTCATCCACAGTCCGTTGCCGAGCACGATGCTGACGACATAGGCGATCGCGGGGGCCCACGGCCCCAGCGCCGGGGCGGCCGCGGCGGTGAAGGCAACGTTCCCGACCGCCATCGCAAGGTAGACGAGACTCCTGGCGTGGTGCATGTTCTTGGCCCTCTGGATCTCGATGCCGACGTTCTGACAGAGGGGCACCATCTGTCTCTTATACACA
>URZB01000240.1 GCA_900552295.1 uncultured Collinsella sp. | reverse complement strand
ATCATGCCGCCGAAGTTGAAAGGCAGATTGCCGCTCTGGCGGGCTTGCAGCGTCGGCCCGTTACGCGGGTTGGTAAACCCGCGTAACTACAAATCCCCGCCTGCGCCCAAAAGTTTGCGCATGACCTGTTCGGGGTTAACTGAGCCGTCGCGCGGGGCCAGGGCGGTGATCTTCTTCTGCATCTTGTATTCGTGCAGCTCGTCCTCGAGCTGGCGCACGCGGGCGCGGAGCTTCTCGTTTTCGCGCTCACGCTCCTCGGCACGCTCCTTCATATCGAGGATACGCACCACGCCGGCAAGGTTGATGCCCTCGTCGGTCAGCTGGTTGATGAGCTCCAGGCGCTCGATATCGGCACGCGAATACAGGCGCGTGTTGCCGCCCGAGCGCTGGGGGTTCACCAGGCCCTTGGACTCGTAGACGCGCAGAGTCTGCGGATGCATGCCGGTCAGCTCGGCCGCCACGCTGATCATGTACAGCGGTTTGTTCCTATTGTCCTCGGCCATGCTACCTGACCCCTTTCCGTCTCGTTATCGTCCATCATAAGCCCGCGGGCGTGGTCGTGCGCCGCGACCGCCCTAGTACGTCGCCTTGTAACGATTGACCTTCTCGCGATAGTCGCGCGTGTCGGCCTCGCGCAGCTTGGTCATGGCATCGCGCTCGTCATCAGACAGGTTCGTGGGAACCTGCACCTTGATCTCGACGAGCAGCGCGCCCGTACGGCCACGGTGCTTAACGTCGGGCGCGCCCATCTCCTTAAAGCGGAACTTCTTGCCCGTCTGGGTACCCGCGGGCACCTTCAGACGAACCGTCGCACCGCCGGGCGTCGGCACGTCCACCGTGCAGCCGAGCGCCGCCTCATAGACCGAGACCGGTACCTCCATGGTCACGTCGGCACCTTTACGCTTAAACAGCGGGTGCTCCTCCACGTGCGTGGTCACGACCAGGTCGCCGCGCTCGCCGCCGGCAACGCCATACTCGCCGCGACGCTTGTAGCGCAGTTTGCCGCCGTCGACCGCACCCGCGGGCACCGAGACCGTAATGGTCTGTTGCTCGCCTGTCGAGGGAATGCGGTAGGTGACCTTGTGCGTCACGCCGCGAAACGCGTCCTCGGCCGTCACATCGACGGTCAGCGACAGGTCGCCGCCCTTGCGAGCGCGGCTGCGACCCGCACCCGCACCGGCAGCGCCCGCAGCCCCGGCGAAGCCCGAGCCCCAATCGCTGCCCCAGGCGCCGTTGCCGCTAAAGATGCTGTCGAAGATATCGCCCCAGCCGCTGGCGCCCGCGCCGGCACCGTAGCCGCCGCCATACGCGCCGCCCGCGCCCGGCATGCCGCCAAACATGAGCATCTGGTCGTACTCTTTGCGTTTCTTCTCGTCCGAAAGCGTCTCATAGGCCTCGCTGATCTCCTTAAACTTGGCCTCGTCGCCGCCGGCATCGGGGTGATATTTTTGCGCGAGCTTGCGAAACGCGCTCTTGATCTCTTTGTCGGAGGCGCTCTTGGATACGCCCAGGATGTCATAGAAGGTTTTGCCTGCAGCCATCGTAGCTCCTCTCCTGTTACATCCGCCGTCCCTGCGGACGGCGGCTCATGCTGTCACATGGCACTTGGCCAGAAAGGGCCCCGGGTTTTGCCCCGGGGCCCTTCTCAATTACTCCTCGGTGCTCTCGGCCGTATCGGCCGTAGCATCCTCGGGCGCCGCTTCGGGCTCCGGTGCGGGGCGCTTCTCGCCACCGTAGGTCACCGTCACCATCGCGGAACGCAGAATGCGATCCGCCATGCGGTAGCCCTTCTGGTACACGTCGTTGACGGTCTCGTCGTACTGCGATGCGTCCTCGACGCGACCCACAGCCTGGTGCTCGAGCGGATCGAACGCCTCACCCTTGGGATCGATGGGCTCAACGCCCTCGTGCGCAAACACATCGAGCAGCTTGGCATGTACCGCGTCAACGCCATCGACGAACTGCTTAAAGTCGTCGGAAAGCTCTTGGCTGCGGGCATGGTCGATCGCGCGCTCGATATCGTCGATCACCGGCAACAGCGCGGTGACGAGCTTCTCGGTCGCGCGCTCGCGCTCGGCGATGCGCTCGTTGGCGGTGCGGCGACGGAAGTTCTCCCAGTCGGCCTGCAGACGAGCGGTGCGCTCGGTAGCGTCCTTCGCCTTGTCCTCGGCGGCCTTCTGAGCCTCTGCCGCAGCATCGAGCTCATTGCGCACGTCGGCAAGCTCCTTTTGGGCCTGCTCGAACTTGAGCTTAAAGTCGTTGTCGGCGGCTTCCTCACCGGCGCGGATAGCGGCTTCCACCATCTCGTCCTCGGTCATCGTCGCCTCCTTGTTGGAATCCTCTACCTGGTTCTCGGCAGCCTCGGCGGCCGGGGCCTCATTGACCTCGGTATCGTCTGCGGCCTCTACGGGAATCTTCACGTCCTTCTCCTCAGAGTCAACGGGGGCGGCGCCGGCGGCAGCCGCCTCCGTGCGAGCTTTACGGGCGGACATGATTACTTGTCCTCGTCGTCCACAACCTCGTAGTCGGCGTCGACTACGTCATCGTCGGCAGGCTGGGCACCAGCGGCACCGTCGGTCTGCTGCTGAGCGTCGGCGTAGACAACCTGGGCCAGCTCGTAGGCCACGGACTGCAGTGACTCGCCGGCGGCCTTGATGGCCTCGACGTCAGAGCCCTCGAGCGCCTTCTTGGCGTCGGCGATAGCGGCCTCGGCCTTGGACTTCACGTCAGCGGAAACCTTGTCGCCCAGCTCGTTGAGGGTCTGCTCGGTGGAGTAGCACAGGCTGTCGGTCTGGTTGCGGACCTCGACCTCTTCCTTCTGCTTCTTGTCCTCCTCGGCATGAGCCTCGGCGTCCTTGACCATACGATCGACTTCGTCGTCGGACAGAGCGGTGGAGCCGGAAATGGTAATCTGCTGCTCCTTGCCGGTGCCCTTGTCCTTAGCGGAGACCTTGACGATGCCGTTGGCGTCGATGTCGAAGGTGACCTCGATCTGCGGCACGCCGCGGCGCGCCGGAGCGATGCCGTCGAGGTGGAAGCGGCCGAGGCTCTTATTGGCGGCAGCCATCTAACGCTCGCCCTGCAGGACGTTGAC
>URZB01000239.1 GCA_900552295.1 uncultured Collinsella sp. | reverse complement strand
CTCCTCGACCTTGACGACGGACTTTGCGGCGGCCTTCGCGGTCGTCTTCGCGGCGGCCTTCGTCGTAGCAGCCTTGGTCGTCGTCGACTTCGTAGCCGTGGCCTTCTTGGTGGTCGCGGTCTTGGACGCGGCCGTCTTCTTGGCGGCAGACTTGGCCGGAGCCTTTGCCACAGGCTTAGCCTCGGCGGTGGCGGTCTCGGCCTTTACCTCGGGAGCGATCTCGGCCTCGGCAGCTTTCTTGGCTGCGGCGGTCGTGCGCTTGCGCGTGGTCGTTGCCTTGGCGGTAGTCGTCTTTGCTGCGTCGGTCTTGGTGGCAGCGGCCATGGTTGTCGTAGCCTTCTTGGCCGTCGTCTTGCGCGTCGTGGTCTTCTTGGCGGTAGGCTTCGCAGCTGGCTTAGCCTCAGCCTCGGGAGCTGCCTCAACCTTCACCTCAGATTTAGCCTCAACCGGCTTCTCCTCAGTCTTGGGCTCCTCGGCAGCAGCGGGTGCCTCAACAACCGGCTCGGCCTCAGCCACAACCTCGGGCTCGGCCTCAGCCTTCTCGGCCGCAGCCTCCACAGCCGCCGGGCGCTCAATCTCCGGGTGCATAAAGAAGTACAGGTCCAGATACTTGTCGGCCGAACGCGTCCAGCTAAAGTCCTGGCTCATGGCCTGCGTGACCAGCTGGTTCCATGCCTCACGGTTATCCCAGAAGAGGCGCGCCGCGCGGAAGACCGCGTCGCCCATCTCGTCGCCGTTAAAGTTACTAAACGAGAAGCCCGTGCCCTCGCCGGTGAACTCGTTATACGGGATCACGGTGTCCTTCAGGCCGCCGGTCTCGCGAACAATCGGCAGGGTGCCGTAGCGCATGGCGATAATCTGCGACAGACCGCAAGGCTCAAACTTCGAAGGCATCAGGAACATATCGGCGGCGGCGTACATGCGCTGCGACAGCGCCGGGTCAAATTCGATGCGTGCGGCCATGGTGCCGGGGTACTTGTCCTGGAAGTAGCGTAGCCCGTCCTCGTAGTCGCGGTCGCCGGTGCCCAGCACGGCCACCTGAACGCCGCCGGCCAAGATGCGGTCGAGCGCGTACATAACCAGATCCAAGCCCTTCTGGCGCGTCAGGCGCGTGACCATCACCATAAGCGGGCGGTCGTCGCGAACCTCGAGACCCAGCTCCTCCTGCAGCTTGGCCTTGCACACGGCCTTGCCGGAACGGTCCTCCACGGTGTAGTTGGCGGCAATGCGCTTGTCGGTCGCCGGGTCAAAGCCCGCCACGTCAATGCCGTTCAAAATGCCCTGCAGCGCATAGGAGCGCTCGCGCAGCACGCCGTCCAGGCCCTCGCCAAATTCGGGCGTCTGGATCTCGTTGGCATAGGTGGGGCTCACCGTGGTGATGGCATCGGCATAGTGCAGCGCGCCCAGCATGTAGTTGATGCTGCAGGCGTCGCAGCGCAGCTGCGTAGCTGCCGCCGGAATATGCGCCACGCCCAGGATGTCCTCCATCACGGTGTCGCTAAACTGGCCCTGGAACGCCACGTTGTGGATCGAGAACACGGTCTTGACGCGGTCGTACAGCGGCAGGCCCTGGTAGAACTCGCGCAAGAACACGGGCGCCAGCGCCGTCTGCCAGTCGTTGCAGTGCAGGATGTCGCACTCAAAACCGGCCGGCAGGTGCTGCAGGCTTTCGGTGATGGCCTTGGAGAAGAACGCAAAGCGTTCGCCGTCGTCAAAGAAGCCGTACGGATAGTCGCGCGCAAAGTAGCGCTCGTTGTCCACGAACATATAGGTGACGCCGTCGCGCTCGAGCTTCTCCAGCCCGCAGTACTCATTGCGCCAGCCCAGGCTCACGTAAAAGTCGGAGAAGTGCTCCATCTGCGCCTTGTACTCGTCCTTGATGGTGGCGTACTTGGGCACCATCACGATAACCTCGGCGCCGGCGCGCACGAGCGCCGCAGGCAGCGAGCCCGCCACGTCGCCGAGGCCACCGGTCTTAACAAACGGTGCGCACTCGGCCGAGGCAAACACGATCTGCATCTTTTTGCTGGTTTCTGCCATATTGTCTCCCATGTTGTAATTCGAGAATAGCCGCCTGGCGCTAACCGGGCGGCTATTCTACATGTTACGAGCGATGTTGCGGTGCCAACGTTAACGCACGATGGTGGTGTCGGAAGTTAACGGAGCCTTGCCCAGCACCAGAATGTTCTCGGGCGTGCCGCGAAGCTCGGTATTGGTGGGGACCACGTTGTTCTTATCCAGGATGGCATTCTCAACGCGTGCGCCGCTCTTGATGATGCAGCTCTGGTTGATGATCGAGTTGGTCACCGAAGCGCCTTCCTCGACCACGACGCCGCGCGACAGGATCGAGTTGCGCACGGTGCCTTTGATGATGCAGCCGGCCGAGATGATCGAGTTGCACGCGTGGCTGCCGGTCGCATAGCGCGAAGGCGGCACGTCGTGAGCCTTGGTCAGGATCGGGCGCTCGGGGTCAAAGAGCTGATCGGCCACGGTCTGGTCGAGCAGGTCCATGCTGCGGCGGTACAGCGACTTCTCGCTAAACACGCCCACGACCTCGCCCTTGTACTCGTAGCTGCACACGTCGATGTTGCCAAAGTCGCCCTGGAGTGCCTCGAGCAGGTCCAGATAGTCGGCGGCCTGGTAGTGGTCGATAATCTCGAGCAGCGTCTCGCGGTTGACGATGCAGCAGTCCATAGAGGCGTTGTCGCCGTACACGACGCCGGCGCTCACGCCCGTCAGGCGGCCGTTCTCGTTAATCTCGAGTTTGGTCTCGTCATCGACGTTGCGCGTGGCCTTGCAGTACACCACGGTCATCTGGGCGCCGGAGTTCTCGTGTGCGTCGATGATGGTGTTGAGGTCCATGTTAAAGATGATGTTGGTGCCCATCATCACGACATAGGGCTTGTCCGAGCGCTGGAACAGCGTCTTGTTGGAGATGATGTCGCGCAGCAGGAAGCGCATGCCGCCCTTGGTGGTGCCATACGCGTTGCCGGGCACCATGAACAGGCCGCCCTTCTTGCGGTCCAGGCCCCAGTCCTTACCCGAGCCCACGAGACGGAGCTACATCTCGTATGCCGTCTTCTGCTTGAAAAAAA
>URZB01000238.1 GCA_900552295.1 uncultured Collinsella sp. | reverse complement strand
GCCCCGCATCGGCAACGGTCGTCGGCGATCGGACGGCACTCAAGACGTTGGATGGCCTGCGCGTCCGCGCCCGCTTGACGCTCGCCCGCAATCATAATGAGCTCTGGCACGAAGACGGTGAAGTCCTGTTTCGAGCCTTCGGCATCTCGGGCGTCGCTGTCTTCAACCTCTCCCGTCGTATCCAGCGCGGCGATACGATCCTGCTCGACGTTTTCCCCGACCTCTCCAAAGACAAGCTGCTCGATATGCTCAACCGACGCGTTGAGCTGCTCGGCGGCTTTTCGCCCCGCGATCCCCGTTGGCTCGACGGCATGCTCGCCCCGCAACTCTCCCGCGTCGTCTGCACGGCGTTCGAGCAGTGCCATCCAGGCTCCAACGATGTCATCCACCTGGTCTCGGTCCTCAAGCACTTTAAGTTGCTCGTCGAGGGAACAGCCGAGGAGCGCTCGGCGCAGGTCACGCGTGGTGGCGTATCTGTCGAGAGCATCTCAACACCCAGTCTACGCGCGTGCAGCGTTGTCGACGCCCCGCTTTACGTCTGCGGCGAAGCGCTCGACATCGACGCCGATTGCGGAGGCTTTAACCTTGCGTGGGCCTGGCTCTCGGGCATTCGCGCTGCAAGCAGCCTGTAGCCGCTCAGTCTATAATCAAAAACGCATTCGGGCCGTCTGGAATACCGGACGGCCTCTTTCTTGCCTCTAAGGAGACCTCGATGATCGAAATCACCCAAGTCAACGCGTCGCTCGATGAAGCCGGCGATGAAAATGCCTGTCTCATTGTTGGCAAGCGAGTCGCCAAGCGCGTCCTACGTTGCAAGGACTCCGAGATCAAGTCCATCGAGCTCCACCGCAAGTCAATCGACGCTCGCAAAAAACGAGACGTCCATTTTATCCTGAGCTTTCGTGTTGAGCTGACTAGTCCCCACCTCGAGCAAGAAGCGGTCGACGGCGTTGCCGAGCGTGACCGCTCGCGCGTACGCGCGATAGAAGACGATGAGCCTTCATTCCCCTCCCCCGTCTCCGACGCACCTCAAGAACGCCCTGTCGTTGTCGGCGCCGGATGCGCCGGCCTTTTCGCTGCGCTCACGCTCGCCGAAGCAGGTCTTAAGCCCTTGCTTATCGAGCGCGGCGACCCGGCATTTCGCCGCTCGCAGGCGATCGACCTCTTTCTAAAGGAGCGCATCCTCGACCCCGAGAGCAATATTCAGTTTGGTCTGGGCGGCGCGGGGACCTTCTCGGACGGCAAGCTCAATACGGGAACAAAAAATCCCGCCCATCGCCTTATCCTCGAAACCTTCGTCGAGGCGGGTGCGCCCCGCGATATTCTGTGGGATGCCAAGCCGCACATTGGCTCCGACATCCTTCCCACGGTTGTCACCGCTATATCCCAGCGCATCGAGCAGCTCGGAGGTGTCGTCCGTTATCGAACGAAGCTCGTCGACATTCGCATCGACGTGTCTGGCGCCATCACCGGCATTGATGTCCAATCGTCCCAAGACGCCGCTTACGAGTCAATCGAGACAAAGCACCTCATCCTCGCCTGCGGGCATTCTGCTCGCGATATTTTTGAGCTCCTTAAGGACCACAACGTGGCCCTCGCACAAAAGACCTTTGCCATGGGCGTTCGCATCGAGCATCCGCAACGCGACATCGACAGAGCCCAATATGGAGCCTCGGCGGGACATCCAGCGCTCGGGGCAGCCCCCTACAAGCTCGTCGCCCATCTTCCCAACGGCCGCAGCGTGTTCTCGTTTTGCATGTGCCCCGGCGGACAGGTTGTTGCCGCCTCTTCAGAACCGTGCCATCTGTGCGTCAACGGGGCCAGTCTCAATGCCCGCGACGGACGCAACGCAAATGCCGCCCTGCTCGTTAACGTCACGCCTGAGGACCTTCCCAACGATGACCCGCTCGCCGGCATCGAGCTCCAGCGTGCCTGCGAGGCGGCCGCCTATCGCCTGGGCGGTTCCAACTGGAACGCACCGGCACAACTCGTCGGAGATTTCCTCGCAGGACGCGCCAGCAAGGCGCCCGGAAAGGTAAAGCCCACCTATCCGCTCGGTGTGACCTGGACGGCAATTGACGAAGCCCTACCGCAGCATATCGTCGAGTCGCTCCGCCTGGGACTTCCCCTACTCGGAAAAAAGCTACGAGGCTACGACCGTCCCGATGCCGTTCTTACCGGCGTGGAGACTCGTTCGAGCTCACCGGTCACTGTCACCCGAGACCGAACGTGCCATGCCGTGTCGACCCCGGGCCTCTACCCTTGTGGTGAGGGAGCTGGATATGCCGGCGGCATCATGAGCGCGGCCACCGACGGCATCCGTTGTGCTGAAGCCCTGATCGCAGACCTCTAACGCACAAATTCCAGCGCGCAAAAGACATAGGCCCCGAGCTCCACAGGGAACTCGGGGCCTGTTCGCGGCTATTTCTTAAACCGTGCACCCTGGCGTTTTCTGCCCGATGCGAACGTGGAACCCTTGCGGGCCTGCGAGCGTAAGCGCTCGATCGTCTCGTCCTCAGACGCACCCTCGAGCATCGCCCGAATCTGAACGACAACATCGCGCAGGCGCGCCGCCTCCTCAAAGTCCATAGCGGCAGAAGCGTTACGCATATCCTCTTCCATGGTTTCGACGATCCGCACAAGCTCGTCATGCGGCAGTTCTTCCAACTGCTCCGCAAGTGTCTGCTCGGGCGCCACCGTTTCCGGCACACCGCCCTCGCCCGACTCATCGGGCGTATAGAATGCGCCATGGCCAAGAGAGTCGCCCTTCGAGCGTCCCTTGGAGCCCACAGTTTTTTCGGCCTCGGCAATAAAACTTGAGATGTCGTTGATGGCCTTGCGCACTGTCTTGGGCACAATGCCATGTTCTTCGTTATATGCCATCTGAATCTCGCGACGGCGCTGCGTCTCCTCGATGGCCTCTTTCATCGAATCGGTCACAACGTCTGCATACATGATGACTTCGCCATCGGCGTTACGGGCCGCACGGCCAATCGTCTGAATCAGCGAACGGCGGTTGCGCAAGAAGCCTTCCTTATCGGCATCGAGAATTGCCACCAGTGAGACCTCGGGAAGATCCAAGCCCTCGCGGAGCAGGTTGATGCCAACGAGAACATCGATCTTGCCCTCGCGCAGCGTTCGCAG
>URZB01000237.1 GCA_900552295.1 uncultured Collinsella sp. | reverse complement strand
GTCTGTTGGACCGCACGGTCCGTCGCGGCGATAACGCCGACTAGGCCTGAAGTGCCTGCAGCTGCTTGTGAACCTCGATGAGCTCCGTCGCCATGACGCGCATGGTCTCGGTGCCGGCCATCTGGTCCTCGGCATGCAGCAAAATCAACGGGGCCTCGCCGTTACGTTCGCCGTTGGCCTCCTTCTTCAGAAGCCCCATGTGAACATCGTGGCCACCGTTATAGGCCTCGTCGCCCTGCTTGATAAGCTCCTCGGCGGCGTCAAAATCGCCCTCCTTGGCCTTTTGCACGGCATTGATGTACATGCTCTTGGCGGTACCGACGTAGCTGATGATCTCAAAGCAGGTCATCTGCAGTTCGTTCATATCCTCCATGCAGAGCACCTAGCCCATCACGCTGACGCAGTGGTCGATGATGCCGGCAGCGTTCATGCGGCCGTAGTCGACCATGTTGATGACCTCGACCGGAAAACGACCGGCGGCCTCCTTCTCAAAATCGCCCTTGGTGTAGCCGATCTGCGGACCAAGCAGCAACATGTCGCACTCGTCCAGGTGATCGTGGGCCTCGTTCATGGGACGAGCCTCGACCTCAATATCCAGACCACGGTTTGCAACCTCGGCCTGCATCTTCTGGACCAGCAGGCTCGTGGACATACCGGCATTGCAGCAGAGCATGATCTTCTTCATGGTTTCCTCCTTATAACTGCGCGGCGCGCAGACGACAACTGGTTTTATTCCTTGCGGCTATTGTGCCCACCCCCCTGCATCTTTACACAAGGGAGAGAGCTGCGGGCACCGGCGCCGCGTACCGGCGCCCGCAAAGGTGAAAGGGACGAACGTTAGGCGTTCTACTCGGCGAGAGCCTCCTGCTTGGCGATTGCCTTCTCGGAAATCTTCATAAAGGGCAGGTAGACGGCCATGCCAATGACAATCTCGATAGCCTGCCACACGCCAGCGCGCCAGTCAAAGCCCGTAGCGAGCAGGGCATTGATGACGGGAGGCATGGTCCAGGGCACCTGGGCGATGCAGGGGCTGATGATGCCTGCGCAGGTAAGGCCATAGGTGATGCCGATGAACAGGTCGGGAAGGAGGACAAACGGGATCATGAGCGGCAGGTTGTACACGATGGGGTAACCGTAGATAACCGGCTCGTTGATGTTGAACAGACCAGGCAGGATAGCCATCTTGGAAACGGTCTCGGAAGCCTTGTTTTTGGAGAACAGGAGCGTGTCGAGCAGGAGCATGAGGGTGCAGCCCGAGCCGCCGATGAGGGCGAAGCTGTTAACGATCTGCATGTTCATGTAGTGATCGGGCTGGATGGTGCCACCGGCGGCAAAGGTAGCCATGTTGTCGACGATGAGCATGGTCAGGATCGGCTCGACGGTAGCGCCAGAGATGGTGGACTGGTGAATACCGACGCAGAACAGCAGGTTAGCAAGGGTGTAGATGAGGATAACAGCCCACGGACCAGCGTTCATGATGCTCTTGAGCGGGTTGGAGATGCACGTGGAGATGATGGTGCACAGATCGGTGCCGGCGCACACGGCGAGCAGGGCTGCGGCAAGAGCGAAGACCGCGAGGTTAAGCAGCATCGGAATCATGACGTTGAAGGAGTTGGAGACCGCGGGAGGCACGCCCTCGCCCAGCTTAACCTTGAGCTTCTCGACGCCAGAAATCTTGATGAAGAGCGAGACGGAAAGCAGGGCGATGATAATAGCCGAGAACAGACCGTTGGTGCCGGTGTTGGCAGTCGAAAGGGCGCCCGTGACCTCGGCGGAGGTGATCTTGTCGGTGAGCAGTGGGCTCGTGGCGGCAAGCGTGGCGGTGATCTGCTGCGGCATCATGATGACGAAGGCAGAGATAGCGACGACCATGCAAGCAAGCGGATTATCGAAGCGCTTGTTCTTAGCGAGGCTGTAGCCAATCAATCCGGCCAAGATAATGGCAGAGACGTTGAGGGTGCCCAGCGTAATCGCCGAACCCCACGTCTGAAGGTTGGCAAGGCCCGCCGCATCGAGCGGGAACAGAGGGAACACGACGTTGTTAATAAGAACCGCGATACCCGCAAGGATATAGAGCGGCGTGATGGTCGCGAAGGCGTCACGCAGGGAACGCAGGTGAACCTGGTTTCCCACCTTCGCAGAGACCTCGGCAAACTTGTCGAGGAAGCTCTTTCCGTTGTCACTGGCCATGATTGCTCCTAACTTTCAAATCCGGCCTTTCCTATGCGCACGGTGGTCTGTCGCCCTCTGCCACCAGATGTGCCATGTGTTGCGCGCGGCGGCGCGCGGTCTGGACGTTCGTCCGGTCGCTAATCAACCACGTGGGTCGTGGCGACCTGTTTGAGCCAGGCCGCCGACTTCTTAAGACGGCGCTTATAGCCATCCATCAGATCGACCTCGACAAAGCCATAGCGATTCTTAAAGGCATTGGCCCAAGACCAGTTATCGATGACGGCCCAATAATGGTATCCGCGGCACTTGGCGCCCTCGTCGATGGCCTTGGCCACCCACTCCAGGTGCTGACGTACAAAGTCGACGCGGTAGTCATCCTGGATGGTTCCTTCGGCGTCACGGTTCTTGTATTCGTCCATGATGCCGATGCCGTTCTCGGAAACGAACCACTCAAGATCGGGGTAGTTCTTAGCGCAGTCCATGCCAAAGTCGTAGAGGCCCTGCGGGTAGATCTCCCAGCCGCGGCTCTCGTTCATAACGGCGTCGGGCCATACGTACTCGTCGGCAAAGTGCGGCAGGCCGTACTGGTCGACCTTGCTCGCCGGCGCCTGAACACGCGTGGGGTGGTAGTAGTTGCAACCGAGCCAGTCGACAACACCCTGCTTGAGGATCTCTTGGTCGCCGGCGCGGAACGGGAGCTTAACGCCGCCCTCGGCCAGGCTGTCGAGCACGTCGGCAGGAAGCTCGCCCTTGGTGATGAGGTCGAGCCACCAGCGGTTGTTGATGCCGCTGGTCATGCGCACGGCCTCGAGGTCCGCCTCGCTGGGGTTCTCCTTGGTGTAGACCGGGGTAAAGCAGTTGATCATGCCGATCTTGGCATCGGCGCGAATAGCGCCCTCGTCATAGGCGCGACGATAGTTGGCCACGGCCAGCGCGTGCGCCAGCGAGATGTGATACTGCACGGTGCGGGCG
>URZB01000236.1 GCA_900552295.1 uncultured Collinsella sp. | reverse complement strand
GCCCGTGGGTTATACCCTAAGAGCAAACCACCCTTTTTAAGGGTGGTTCTGATTTACGGGCTTTTGTCTCACATAGTAGCTGTGTTTTATAACCCTCGTTTGTCGCATCTTCTGCGAACGGGCTACAATAACTTAGTCTGTGCGATATGGAGGTGAACATGGCTGAAGCTGGTATCGGCGTTGATATCGTCGAGATTTCCCGCATGAAATCAATTCTTGAAAAGACGCCGTCGTTTGCTCGGCGTGTGTTTACCGAAGAAGAGCGTGCGTATTGCGATGCATCATCGCGTCCCGCTGCTCACTATGCGAGCCGCTTTGCTTCGCGCGAGGCGGTACTTAAAGCTCTCGGCACGGGTTTTAGTCAAGGCGTGGGTCGCAAGGATGTTTCGGTTACGCGTGATAAACTCGGCAAACCGAAGGCGCTGCTTTTGGGCCGTGCTCTCGAGATCGCTCAAGAACTGGGTGTTGTTGAGGTCGCTCTTTCCATTACGCTTACAGGAGACTTGGCCGTTGCGAATGCCATCGCGATTACCGAAGATGCTCGGCCTAAGCCAAAAGAGGAAAAGGTGAGCACCAAGAAACGCGTAGCGCAGACATTTAAAGAGGCTCGCTCTGTTTTAGATGAGCTTGAGCAGCTGCAGAATTCAGCATTGGCGGAGCACCTGGGCGATGCTTCGCAAGATACGCTAGGAGCATAGATGAAACCGGTTTTGAGTACCGAAGAAGTCGTTCGCCTCGAGGATATCATCGAACGCGAAGGGACTTCGAAGGCCGAGCTTATGGAGCTAGCGGGTGAGTTTGCCGCCAACGAGGTCTTGAAGCTCAATCCCGATCGGGTTCTCGTTCTGGTCGGTTTTGGTAATAATGGCGGCGACGGTTGGGTTGCCGCCGATATCCTGAGCCATAAGGGTGTGGACGTGGATATCGTTTCTCCGGTTGAGCCGGATGAGATTCCTGCTGCTCTGGCACGTCATGTTGCTCGTCGTACTGCCGGCCGCGATGTGCACGTTTGCGTCGGCCCCTCTCGTGACGAACTCGAGGTTTTGATCGATAAGGCCGATGTTGTTGTCGATGCCATTTTTGGTACCGGTTTCCACGGAAATCTGCGTGCGCCGTTCTCCATCTGGATTCCTACGGTCAATGAATGCGCCGATTGTGTCGTATCCATTGATGTTCCTTCGGGCCTGAATGCCGAGACGGGCGTTGTTGATGACGACTGCATTCGTGCCGAGCATACGGTGACGATGATTGCGCCCAAGATTGGTCTGTATAGCGCTGATGGTCCTGAGTATGCTGGCGATTTGATCTGCGGCAATCTTTACGACCGTCTTGACGAGGTCATCGATGATGTCGACCACGCCGCCGAGATTGTCGAGCCCGGTGACTTAGTTGATTACTTTGCCCCACTACCTACGAATATCGATAAGTATTCCCGTGGCTCTGTGCTTATTGTCGCCGGATCTGCGCAATATCCTGGTGCTGCCATTATGGCGGCCAAGTCTGCAGCTCGCGCGGGTGCTGGTTACGTGGCAGTCGCGGCTCCTGACGCCTGCGCCAATCTTATTCGCATGGCACTTCCTTCGATTCCCGTCTTTGCTATTCCGTCTGATTCCCGCGGCTCCTTTGGCGCCGCTGCGCGCATGACTGTGTGCGAGATTGCAAAGAAGTACAGCTGTGTACTGTGCGGTCCCGGTATGACGACATCTGCCGGCGCTATGCAGGTGGTTTCGGGCTTGCTCGAGCTTGATGTGCCGCTTATCTTGGACGCCGATGCACTCAACTGCCTTGCTAAGATTGCCATTGACGGTATTGATAGTAATCCCGAGATGTATCGTCGCGAGCAGCCGTTGGTTATGACGCCGCACTATCGTGAACTTTCGCGTCTGGTTGCCGGTGACGAGGTGAACGACCTTGGTACTGCGATTGCAGCCGCGCAGAAGGTTGTCTGGGCTGCAGGCTCTGACAATCTGGTGGTCATTGCCAAGGGGCCGACGACGGCTATCTGTGGCGTTGAGCGTGTGCTGCTGCCGCTCTCGGGTCCGGCTTCTCTGGCAACTGCCGGTTCGGGTGATGTCCTCGCGGGTATTTTGGCCGGCACGCTTGCCACCATGCGCGACGAGATGGATCGTTGGGAGTTGCTGTATTCGTACGCCGTCGCACTTCACAGCTACGCCGGTTTTGCCGCGGCGACGGAGTATGGTGAGAAGAGCGTCATCGCGACCGATCTTATCGACTTGATCGGTCCGGCCATGGAACTGGCGGCAAAGGATGCGCTCGAAGATCTGGGAATCATGGACGAAGGGTCGGATGACTAATCATGAATAAAGCCGATTTGACGCGCTGGTCCTGGGTCGAGATCGACCGCGGGGCGCTCCGTCGCAACACGAGGGCCTATAAGAATTTGCTGAATCCACGTCAGCGCCTGTGCTGCGTGGTCAAGGCCGATGCTTATGGTCATGGAGCTGTTGAGTGCGCCAAGATCATGTATTCGGCCGGTGCCGACATGTTTGCCGTGGCGACGGTTAACGAGGGCGTTGAGCTCCGACAGGGCGGGATTACGAAGCCCATCCTCATCCTAAGCGAGCCGCCTATCGAGGCTATTCCGACGTTGCTCGAGTTTGATATCATGCCTTCGGTCTATACGTCTGACTTTGCTCTTGCGTATGGCGAATGTGCCGTCGCGGCGGGCAAAGTGGGCAAGTATCATCTCGCCATCGAGACGGGCATGAATCGTATCGGCGTTCACTACACGCAGGTGCTCGACTTTGTCCGCGGTATAAATTTCCATCGCGGTATTCAGTGCGACGGCGTATTTACGCACTTCGCCACGGCCGATGAACCTTCGGGCTGGGACTACAAGCTGCAGTGTCAGCGCTTTACCGAGGCCGTTCAGGCCATTAAGGATGCGGGTTTTGAGTGCGGTATCGTGCACTGCGCCAACACGCCGTCCTCGATGCTCGACCCCTCGATGCATTTTGATATGATCCGCGCCGGCGTTGGCTTGTATGGCATGCAGCCGTGCGAGCTGAGTGGCCGCGTGATGCAGCTTGATCCCGTTATGAGCGTCCATGCGCGTGTGACGCGCGTGGCACACCCTGCGATGGGTGAGGGCGTGGGCTACGGTTTTACCTACCGCGTACCGCGTACGCGCGTTCAGATCTGCACGCTGCCGATC
>URZB01000235.1 GCA_900552295.1 uncultured Collinsella sp. | reverse complement strand
GCGGTACCCTCGAGCTCCACCGGCGCCTTGAGCGTGTACTGGTGCTCGGCGACCAGGCTCGTCTCGAGGTTGTCCGCGTAGTGCGTCATCGTGGGCAGAATCGCTAGGCCAAAGAGCAGCAGCAGCGAGGCAAACGCAATGCCCACGAAGAGCGTGGCGAAGTTGCCCAGGTTGCGCAGGAAGATACGCAGGCGGAAGCGGGAAACAAAACCCATGCGCTCCGGCAGCTGCAAGCCGCGCTTGGTGCCCGATTTGCCGCTCGCCTCGTGACGAAGGAACTGCAACGGCGTCTTGCCCATCTTGCGAAGCAGGCCCACCAGCGTGATGAGGATGAGCGCGGCGGCGGGAACCACGGCGCACTTCACAAAGATCTCCCAGCTCCAGTACACCTGGAAGGGCGGCAGGCTATACGAACCGTAATAGAGGCTGCGCATGGGCTCGGTAAAGAACGCAACGCCGAGCGCAGTGCCCAAAAGCGCCGCGACCACGCCCACGATAGCGGGAAGCGCAAGGTAGTGCAGCACGATCTCGCGTCGACGATAGCCACTGGCGAGCAGCGTGCCGATGATGGCGCTCTCCTCCTCGATGGTGGCGTCGGTAAGGACCACAAAGACGAACGCCATGATCACGATGATGATGTCGAGCAGCGTCATCCACATCATAGAGTCGCCGTCCACGTCATCGCGCGCATAGCCAATGCCCTGATTGGAATCGGAGTCGATCAGATCGTCCACGCGCGCATCGGCGTCGGTCAGTGCCTCGACCATATCTTGCTCAGCGTCGATGCGGTCCGCGGTGGGGAGGTTGCGATCGGTAAAGGTGAAGGAGTAGGTGTAGGTGTAGGCGGGTGCGCCGCCGGCATCTTCGAGCGCGGCAAAGCCGCCATCGGCGACCTCGGCCACGCCGTACGTGATGGTGTTCACCGTAAAGTCCGAATTGTTGAGGAACAGCGCCTGGCTATCGGGCTGAGTCATGATGCCGCAGATGATGTAGGTGCGGCCCTCGAGCTCGACTTTATCGCCCACGGACAGGTTGTTATTGGTGGCAAAGACACGGTCGATGGCCACCTCGTCGTCCGCCTTGGGTTCCTTGCCCTCACAGTAGGACGCAATGTCCACCTTAGCACGGTGTGCATAGGTGCGCAGCGTGCGCTTGGTGCCATCGTCGCCGGCGGTCTTTTTGATGATGGCGTCGATGGAGAAATTCTTGTAGAGCGTGACGCCGCCGACGTCGCCGGCTGCATCCTCGGCGGCCTTGAGTTGATCGTCGGTAACCTCGAAGGAGGTGGTCACGCGGCCGTCCTCAATCGTGTACGCATCGCGCATGTCGTCGATAAGGCAGCCGATGGAATGCGCTGCGAGCAAAAAGCCCGAGGTGAGGGCGATGCTTCCGCACATAAGAAGAAAGATGCCCAGGTACTTGCCGATATTGCGGCGCAGCTCGCGCGGGAGACGTTTTGCGAGAGGCGTCATGGCGCCGCCTACCAATCGAGCTCGGCGGCCGCGACGGGCGACTCGTTGAGCTCATCCTCGACGATGCGTCCGTCGCGCAGGCGCAGCACGCGGTTGGCCATGCGGGCGATGGCGGCGTTGTGCGTGACGATGATGATGGTGCAGCCGTAGGTGCGGTTGACATCCTCCATGAGCTGCAAGATTTCCTTGGACGTCTTATAGTCGAGCGCACCGGTGGGCTCGTCGCACAGCAGCAGGCCCGGGTTTTTGACGAGCGCACGGCCGATGGCGCAGCGCTGCTGCTGGCCGCCCGAAACCTGGCGCGGGAACTTGTTGCGGTGCTCGTAGAGACCCAGCGAACGCAGCAGGTCGTCGATGTTGAGCGGCTTTTTGGACAGGTGTGCCGTGACCTCGATGTTTTCCTTGATGGTGAGATCGGGCACCAGGTTGTAGAACTGGAAGACAAAGCCCAGCTCACGGCGGCGATACTCGCCCAGGTCGGTAGGTTTGAGCACCGTGAGGTCGCAGCCGTCCACCAAAATAGAGCCAGCGTCGGCATCCTCCAGGCCGCCGATCAGGTTAAGAAACGTCGACTTGCCCGAGCCCGAGGGCCCCAGCATGACGCAGATCTCGCCTCGGTTGATGGACGTGTCGATGCCATCGAGTACCGTCAGGCGCGCATCACCGTCGCCGTAGTGCTTTTTGAGATCCTTAACCTGGACGTAGGCTTCCTGCGTTGCCATGGTATCCCCCATTGTTAGCCTAGTACTACTTTATGAACGTAATAGTAAACCTTGGCGAACTATTTTGGGGCGAGAGTGGGGATTTGTTTCAGACTAGTCATTGGGGACGTTCTTAAATGACCAGTCACAAGGGACGCTCTTTCGCCACCCGGCAGTTGGGGACGCTCCTTATCTGCCCCCGATGGCTAGTCATTTAAGTCTGTCCCCAATGAATACTTTTGGTCGTTTAAGTCTGTCCCCAATGAGTAGGTGTCTAGGCGTGGGATTTGTTGTGGGCGAGGGCTAGGCCTACGGCGGCGATGGCCGCGGCAAAGAGCACTGTGACGCCCAGATCGCAAGCGATGTCGCCCAGCACGGTGGACGTCAGGTCCGCGGCGAGCGCCTTGCCAATCGCGTCGTTCACCCAATACGTCGGCACAAAATGCGCCGCGGTCTGCACGGCTGGGCCCATCAGCGACAGCGGCATCCAGGCGCCGCCCAAAAACGTCATGAGCATGCCGAGCAGGTTGCCCACACCGTTGAGCAGCTCCTCACGCGCACCCAGGCTCGAAAGGGCAAAGCCAACGGCCAGAGGCGTGCACGCCAGGGCAAACGTCGCCGCCAGCGCCAGGCACACACGACCCACGCCGACCTCGGCAACCGCGCCGGCAAAGCCCACGACGCCCATCATGCTCGACACAAACCAGATGCAGACGGTGATCACAGTGGCGGCCGCAAACACGGCGAGCGAACGCCGGCGCTCGGAGATTGGGCCGGCATCCATACGACGCACGCGCTCGGGCTCGTTCATGCCCGAGAACACCAGCCCCACCGATACGATGACCGACGAGATAATCGCGTACGCGCCAAAGTTGAAATACGACTTGAGCATGGCGGCGGCAGTCGAACCAACCTTGACCTGCTCAATCTGGACCTCGGCGCGCTTGGCGGCGGCATGCTCGGCGGCCTTGGCGACGCTACCATTAGAGGCGGCGGGCTCTAGGGCCGCTGC
>URZB01000234.1 GCA_900552295.1 uncultured Collinsella sp. | reverse complement strand
GTGGGCTCGGAGATGTGTATAAGAGACAGGGCCCATTTGGACGCGGTCGAGCTCTTGCGGTATGCTTGCAACCTTGACTCTGTGGCGACGCGCCCCCTGCGCGATGCGGTCGCCATGCGATATCGACACATTTTTAAGGAGGTCAGCGGAGGATGAGAATCATCGGCGGCGAATGGCGCGGTCGTAAGATCGAGGAGCCCCGTGGTCGCGATGTCACCCGCCCCACGACTGATCGCGTACGCGAGGCGTGCGCATCTATGGTCATGTCGGCATTCGACTTCGATCTGGACGAGGTCCGTGTGCTGGACGCCTTTGGCGGCTCCGGTGCCTTAGGGTTAGAGATGCTCTCTCGTGGGGCCCGCTCGCTCACGACGTTTGAGATCGATCGCAACGCCGCGCGGCTCATTACCAAGAATATCGAGTCGCTCTGCCGTGACCGTGTGCGTTGGCGCGTGGTCACGGGCGACATGCTGGCGAGTGCCTCGCGCGGTCGTGTACCGGGCGGCCCCTTTGATCTGGTCCTGCTCGACCCGCCCTATGCTTTTGGTGCCGAGCCGGTCGAGGAACTGCTGCAGGACCTGGCTCAGCAGGGTTTACTTGCGTCTGGCGCTTACGTCCTGTTTGAGCATGCCGCCGCCGATGCGGGCGCGCATCCGGCAGGCTTTGAGACTGTACGTGAGAAGCACTACGGCATTACCTCGGTCGACCTGCTTCGTTGGGTCGGCGATGACGACGGTGAGGGCGATAGCGCCGGCACCGATGCTGACAACAACGATGCCACGACGTTTCAGGAGGACGCCCATGAATGACACCATCAACCGCGTGATCGTCCCGGGCACCTTCGATCCCATCACGTTTGGCCATATCGATGTGATCCGCCGCGCCCGACGCATCTTTCCCAGCGTGATCGTCGCTGTTGCCGAGTCGCAGGGTAAAAACGGTGTGGGCACCACGTTTATGCTCGATGAGCGCGTGGCGCTGGCCCGCGAGGCGCTCGGTGATATCGACGGCGTCGAGGTCCTGCCCTTTACCGGCCTCTTGGTCGACTTCGCTCGTGAGCAGGGGGCGGGGGCCGTGGTCAAGGGTCTGCGCGCCATGACCGACTTTGAGTATGAGCTGCAGCAGGCCGACCTTAACTATCGCCTGGATAGTGAGCTGGAGTCCATCTTTGTCATGAGTGCGCCGCAGTACGGCTATATCTCGAGCTCGGTCGTTCGCCAGATCGCCTCGCTCGGCAGTGACGTATCGACGTTTGTCCCGTCCAACGTGGTCGAAGCGCTCAAACATCGCTTTTCGTGACGTTTCTTATTGCCTGGTGGCATGTGGTAAACTAGCACGATGATATGTTACCTATGAAAGGAGACCGGATGCCGGGCGAGAATTTTCCTGGCGATAGGATCGTCAGCTTGGTCGATGAGCTCGAAGGGCTGATCGAGGAAGCCAAGCCGCCTTTCGGCAAGAACGCTCAGTTCAAGGTCATCGACGCCGACGTGTTCTTCAACATCCTCGACGAGATCCGCATGAGCTATCCCGAGGAGTGGCAGAAGTCCCGCCGTATCCTTAAGGAGCGCGAGGAGCTTATGGCTTCCGCCGCCGCTCAGGCCGATTCCATCATCGCCGACGCTCAGCAGCAGGCCCTCACCATTGCCGGTGAGCAGGAGATCGTCCGCCTTGCGCAGCAGCAGGCCGACGACATCCGCGATCGTGCCCAGCAGTACGAGCGCGAGACGCGTTATGCTGCCGAGGACTACGCAGAGCAGGTCTTTACGCACCTGGAGGAGAACCTCAAGAGTCTGACCGGCACCGTTACCCGTTGCCGTCAGCAGCTCAACGAGGGTGCCGCCCAACAGAATGGTCAGTGGTAATGGCTGAGTTCCCGAGCGTTACCGTCGATCTTTCCGAGCAGCTCGAGTTTCCTGGAGATTCGTATCCGCTGACCGGTAAGGTCGATGTCGCCACCTACACGGTAGGCGAGAAGGAGTACCAGCTTCAGGACGGCATCGACTACGACGTTGTCTTTACCAATGCCGGTACCGGTGTCTTGCTCACGGGCATGGTCCGCGCGCACGCCACCGGCGAGTGCGACCGTTGCCTGGAACCTGCCTCGTTTGATATCGCCGGCGAGATCGAGGAGTTCTACCTCTTTGAGGAGCCCGAGGATCCCGAGGCCTACGAAGACGGCTACGAGCTCCTGGGCGAGGATCGCATCGTCGATCTGGGAGAGCCCATCAACGACGCGGTCGTCATGGACACGCCGTTCGTTGTCCTGTGCAAGCCCGATTGCCGCGGCCTTTGCCCCACTTGCGGTTGCAATCTCAACGTCGAGCAATGCGATTGCGCCGCCCAGGCAGAGGCAGAATGGGCCGCTGCCACGGAAAATCCATTTGCAGCATTGAAGAATCTCAAGCTTGATGAGTAAAACTGTGGTAGTATCGCTACTTGCGCGTAATCGCCACACTGGATAGTTCATAAGGAAGGTCACTATGCCCGTACCTAAACAAAAGCAGGGTCGTATCCGCACTCACACCCGTCGTTCCGCCAACATGAAGATCTCGGCTGCGGCTCAGTCCACGTGCCCCCGTTGCGGCGCTGTTAAGCTTCCGCACCACGTGTGCCCCAGCTGCGGTTTCTACAAGGACCGCGAGGTTATCGTTACCGAGTAACGGTATACTCTGGATGCGATGCCGTTCCAAATGGAACCACAATGGCCGGCTCAATGAGTCGGCCATTTTTGTATAAGGAGCATGTATATGAGTAACGTTCGCGTTTGTGTAGACGTTGTGGGCGGAGACGAGAAACCTCAGGTTGTTCTCGATGGTATCGAAGCTGCGCTTGCGGCGGATCCCGATATCGAGGTCTTGGCCGTCGGTCCCGCAGAGATCGTGAACCCCTTTGCCGCGGCTCACGCTCGCGTTGAGGCCTTGGAGGCGCCCGATGTCATCGCCATGGATGACGATCCCATTCGAGCCGTGATGACCAAGCGCAAGTCCTCGATCGTGCTTGCCTGCCGCGCTATCAAGAAGGGCAACGCGAACGCTTTCTTCTCTGCCGGCTCCACCGGCGCCATGACCGCTGCTGCTACCGCCTATGTGACGCCATTTAGGTATCAGGCCGAGGGCAAGAAGCAGCCGGTGCGTCCGTGCCTCACCAACTGTCTCTTATACACATCTGACGCTGCCGACGATAAGGC
>URZB01000233.1 GCA_900552295.1 uncultured Collinsella sp. | reverse complement strand
TCGTCGGCAGCGTCAGATGTGTATAAGAGACAGGTACAACGGCCAGTGGTACAGCCCGCTCAAGAACGCACTCGACGCCTTTATGGCCGATACCCAGAAGTTCGTGACCGGCACTGTCCGTCTGAAGTTCTTTAAGGGCAACTGCCATGTCGTCGGCCGCAAGAGTCCCTTCAGCCTCTACGACTACGGCCTGGCTACCTACGACCGCGACACCACGTTTGACGAGAAGGCCAGCGCCGGCTTTATCGAGATCGATACGCTGTCGCTCAAGACGTGGGCAAAGGTCCAGGGCCCCAGCTCTGCTGCCGCCCAGGCCTAGCGCCTCCTTCCCTTGGTATCCGCGCGGCCCATCCGCGTGATACATAACGGGCGCACGGGGTCCCTACCTTTCGTTATGCTTGCTGACACTTCTTAACATCGGTGGCCCCTACGTTCCGCCCGCATATATGATGCCGTGTCTGCGGCTGAGTCCGAGCCCCGCCGGGGTTGTCCGGCGGGGCTCCTTCTATCAATTTGGCGGCTCTGTGCCTATATATATGAGGAGTATCCATTATGTTCAATGCTATCGCGCATGCTTTGCTTGCCCTCGCGCCCGAGTTCGATGCTGTAAGGGTCGAGGACGTTCCTATGAGCCTGAAGGCCTGGATCGATGGTTCGCAGGGCAACATCCGGAGGGAGACGTTGGGCGCCAAGTGCATGGTGCGTCACTTCTTTGCAAATTAGCCACATGGCCCCGCGCGCGGCAGGGAGTGTGTAAAACTAGCGGTTGATAAATCGCTTTAGCGACAGGGCACATTGCTTTGGACGCTTGTTTTGGTATTTGGAGAAAGGAGACGGTTCCATGGCTCTTTGGGGCGGTCGTTTTGAGGCGGGCGTGGCCGAGGTCACGCAGGAGTTTGGCGCGTCGCTGCCGGTCGACAAACATCTCTATAAGCAGGATATCGCCGGCTCTAAGGCGCATGCCAAAATGCTGGCGGCCCAGGGCATCATCAGTGCCGAGGACGAGCAGGCGATTGCCGAGGGTCTGACCGGAATCGAACAGGATATCGATGCCGGCAACTTCACCTTCGACATCAACGACGAGGACATTCATATGTCCATCGAGAGCGAGCTGACGCGTCGCATCGGCGAGGCTGGCAAGCGCTTGCATACCGGACGTTCGCGCAACGACCAGGTAGCGACCGACACGCGCCTGGGCGTCAAGGCGCTGGCCAAGGAGCTCATGGAGGCCAATCTAGAGCTGCGCCATGTGCTGGTGGATGCGGCTAAGAAGTACGACAAGGTAATTCTGCCGGGCTACACGCACATGCAGCACGCTCAGCCCGTGCTGCTGTCGCATCATCTGCTGGCGTATTCCTGGATGTTCGCGCGCGACTTTACGCGCCTGAAGGCCGCCTTTGATGCCGCCGACAACTGCCCGCTGGGTGCTGCCGCGCTTGCCGGTACGAGCTATCCGCTCGATCGCCAGATGACGGCTGCCGAACTTGGTTTTGCGGGCGTGATTCCCAACTCGCTCGATGCGGTTTCCGACCGTGATTTCCTGCTCGATCTGCATTACGCCGGATGCGTCATGGCGATGCACCTGTCGCGTCTTTCCGAGGAGATCGTGCTGTGGTCGAGCTCCGAATTTGGCTTTATCACGCTTTCCGACTCGTACTCCACCGGCTCGTCCATCATGCCGCAGAAGAAGAACCCCGACTTTGCCGAGCTTATCCGCGGCAAGAGCGGTCGCGTGTACGGCAACCTGGTGCAGCTGCTGGTAACCATGAAGGGCCTGCCGCTTGCTTATAACAAGGACTTGCAGGAGGACAAGGAGGGCGTGCTCGATACCGCCCATACGCTCATGCAGTGCCTGTCGGTTATGGCCGGTATGATTTCGACTTGGACCGTCAACGAGGATGCCATGGCGCGCGAGTGCGGCGTGGGTCACCTTGCCGCCACCGATGTTGCCGATTACCTGGCTAAGCGTGGTCTGCCGTTCCGCGAGGCACATGCCGTGGTGGGCCATCTGGTCCTGATGTGCGAGAAGCGCGGCTGCAATCTTGAGGACCTGCCGTTTGAGGTGTTCCAGGAGGCAAGCCCGCTCTTTGAGCGCGACATTACCGAGGCGCTCGACATCCCGTCGATTGTCGCTGCGCGCACGACCGAGGGCGGCACCGCCCCTGCCGCCGTTGCCGTGCAGCTGCAGCGTGCCGAGGCGCAGCTCGTGGTCGACGAAGGTGTGTTTGGATCGCTAACCAAGGTCGTCGAGATGGGTCACGGGGCAAAGTAGAGGTTTGGCTGAAGACGTATTGTCCATTTATTGATAAATCGTTTTCGCTTTACGGGCGCCTGCTGATGTGGGAGCCCGTATTTTGTTGCTATGGGGGAAGGGCTTGTCGAGAACTTCTGTAGGACCTTTGGGCAGGTTGTGAAGGGGATACGTTCGCGGGCGGCAACCGACCGCCTGCTCTGTTCGGCGCGGTTGATGGGCGGTCGGATGGTACTCTAATCGGGCTTCGAAACAGAAGTGACACATATGGAGCGCTTTAATAAATTGCAACGTTTCAATAAACAGCTTTTTGTTTAACTGCAGCTAAAACTCTGTTACGATGCAGTCCAGGCGGGTGCCGGAATGGGACTTGGGCACGCGCGAACCTACTTGAAAGGCTACTTTTATGGCTATCGAGAAGACCTTCATCATGATTAAGCCCGACGCCGTGCGCGACCGCAAGATCGGCGAGATCGTTGCTCGCATTGAGCGCAGCGGCCTTGTCATCGAGCGCATGGAGATGACCACGCTCGAGCGCGCTACCGTCGAGGAGCACTACGCCCATCTGGCCGACAAGCCCTTCTTTGGCGGTCTCTGCGACTTTATGACGAGCGGTCCGGTCGTCAAGATGGTCGTTTCCGGTCTCTCCGCTGTTGCTAAGATGCGCACCCTCATGGGCGCTACCAACCCGCTTGAGGCTGCTCCTGGTACCATCCGCGGCGACTTTGCCGTCGATGTCAACGCCAACGTGATCCACGGCTCCGACTGCCTGGAGAACGCCGAGATTGAGATCAAGCGCTTCTTTGGCTAAACCAGCTTTGACTCCTTAAAGCTGTTAGCGTGTGGCTTGGGCGCCGCGGAACTCCATCCGCGGCGCCCTTTTATTTTCAAGACTTTAGTCCGCTGGCCGCGCAGCGGCCAGCTTTAAACCACCCGCTACG
>URZB01000232.1 GCA_900552295.1 uncultured Collinsella sp. | reverse complement strand
GTCCAACAATGCCGCCCAGGTTGCCGCCGCCGGTGCTGCCGAGACGCCCGCGGTCGAGGATGCCGGAGAGCTGCAGCGCAAATGGGCCGAGGTCGTCGAGCGTGTCAAGGCGCGTCAGGCTTCCTACGCAGGGCTTTTGCTCAACGCCCGCGCCACGGCCGACGACGGCTCCAAGCTCACCGTCTCGTTCCCCGCGGGCTCGACCTTTGCCATCAAGATGCTCGGTCGCGCCGATACGCAATCGGTGGTCCTGCCGACGGTCTGCGCAGTCTTCGGTCGTCGTACCGTCGACTATGTCTTGGATGGGGGTGGCACGCCGGCTCCTCAACATGAGGAGCATTCTCCATCTGCACGGGCTGCGGCATCTGCGGACCCGCAACCCGTGTCCTCGGCGGCCCCTGCATCCTCGAGCGCCAGCGCGCCGCAGCGGCAAGCGACACCGGTAGCGGCGTCGACCCCGTCGGCGCCTAAGCCCGCGGCGCCCAAACCGGCTGCTCCGACACCCGTGTCCAAGCCCGCCTCGCCCGCGCCCAAGTCGTCTGACCTAGGCAAAGCCCCCTGGCTACGCTCCGACAACCCCGCCGGCGCTCCTGCCACGGGTAAGCTCCCGACCGAGCCCGCACCCCGTGCGCCCGAGCGCTCGGCTGCCCCCAAGGCTCAGTCTGTCGCGCAGTCCGCGCCGTGGGAATCCGAGCAGGTGCCCTACGACGACGCCATGGTCGGCGGCTTTGCCGGCGATGCGAGCGGGGACGATCTTCCTCCGTTCGACGTGCCGGGTGCGGCGTCCGCGCCCAAGTCCGCTGCAGCTGCCCCCAAAGAGGGGGACGCCCCCGCTGCCCCTTGGGAGTCCAACCCCGGCGCCGGCAGCCCCTTCGGCCATCAGGGCGCAGCCCCGAGCATCCCGCAGACCGAGGACGAGGCCAAGGCCCTCATCCGCAGCGTCTTTGGCCAGGCCACCATCTTCAAGCCGGTGGAGTAGCTGTGCAGGCGGGTATACTGCTCAAGAAGAGGACCCCTTGTCCGGGCGCATCTGTATTTCGGACATGTGTAGTGTGGTGCCGCGTATGTCGCATTTGAGCAGACAGGTGCGTGACGGTCGGCCTAGGATGCTGAGGTCGATACGATACGTCGCATGGCTGTTCGTGTACTCGACTTGCTCGGCGTTAATGGTTGCTCCGATTGCCAAATAAACGCCTAGCTCGGCATCGACAATCTTGAAGTCCTTTATCTTGACCTTGAACTCTTGATAGAGGGACGGGCTGTTGTAGTAGACGGTTCGGGTTCCGTCGGTGCACTCATCGGTCGTCTCCCATTTGACGACGGGCTGGTCCGAGCTGGCTATCAGCAGTTCTGCTCCAAAAGCTATGGCATGGGTGATGACAACCAGCAATGCCCAGCCGACAAAGAGATAGAGAACCACATATGCAACGGGGTGTTTTGAGCGGATGTTTTGGAGCGCGTTGGGGGCATTCATGGGGCACCTCCAAATTACTATCTATGGCAATCAAATTATACCCTGCCGCCATGTGCGCCGCCTCGAGCAGCGGTTCGGCATTTAGCTATTTAGTGGCGCACATGAAATGCCGGATTCGGCTCTACTAGATTGAGTGTGCGATATTATGCAACCTTGCATAATTCGACCTTGCATAATCTTTGAGTGCGGTTTGTATTGGAGGACATGTATATCGACTGAGGTAACACGTCCGCCCCGCTCTCTCGCCGCGCGCCGTGGTACGATTTTTGAGTTTGAAAGTCCCGCCGTGCTCCGGCTGCCCTTGCAGCTCGGCGTGCGGCCGCACGTAAAGGAGCCATCATGGCCGGTATGAACATGCAGCAGATGATGAAGCAGGCTCGCAAGATGCAGGAGCAGCTTGCCGCCGCGCAGGAGAACCTCAAGTCCCAGACCGTCGACGCCTCTGCCGGCGGCGGCATGGTCAAGGTGACCGTTAACGGCGAGATGGAGCTCGTCAACCTCACCATCGATCCCGATGCGCTCGATCCCGAGGACGTCGATATGCTGCAGGATATGATCATGGCTGCCGTCAACGAGGCCGTCCGCGGCGTCAACGAGCTCGCCAACAAGCAGATGGGCGCCATCACCGGCGGCCTCAACATCCCGGGCATGCCGTTCTAAGACACACATATAAATGAGTGCAAATCACAGTCTGCAAAAACTGCTCGATGAACTGGGCCGTCTGCCGGGCATTGGTCCCAAGTCGGCCCAGCGCATCGCCTATTACCTGCTCGAGGCCGATGCCGAGGAGGCCCGCCGCCTGGCCGAGGCCATCCTGGAGGTCAAGCAGGAGGTCCACTTTTGCAGCCGTTGCTTTAACTACGCCACGGCCGACGAGTGCTCCATCTGCCAGGACCCGATGCGCGATACCACTCGCATTTGCGTGGTGGGCGAGCCGCGCGACGTTCAGGCAATCGAGCGCACGGGCAGCTACCATGGCCTGTACCATGTGCTGGGCGGCGTGATCAGCCCCATGGACAAGATCGGTCCCGAGCAACTGCATATCCGCGAGCTGCTGGCGCGCCTGGGCCACGAGGACATCCACGAGGTCATTATCGCCACCAACCCCAACATTGAGGGCGAGACCACGGCGAGCTACCTTGCTCGCACCATCAAGCCATTGGGCGTTGAGGTATCGCGTCTTGCGAGCGGCCTTCCCGTGGGCGGCGACTTGGAGTATGCCGACGAGCTTACGCTTGGCCGCGCTATCGAGGCCCGCCGCGCGATCTAGGCGGCGTCAGCTCCACGGCATGTCCCGTCGACCTGCCGCACGGGGCACTCATAATTGGGCGCGCGTTCATGCATTTGTTGTTCAACAAACCTGCTTTTCATCCGCTTATCGCGTGGATGGGTCCGTCTGCACCTCGTATTTGCCCATTCGTTGCGCAACCTTTTGGGTTCGCTGATACACTCAAATGTGGATATGAAAGAATGCGCCGCTTTTAAGCGGCGTGTTTTTGTTGGAGGAGAACGCATGCGGCCCGGGGGCACTCAGACAAAGCATGGCGCCGCGGTGCGCATGCGGCGCCGGTTGGGCCTGGCGCCTCGGGCGTATGTGCTGCTGTCTTGCTCGCTGGCGCTGGTCGTGGCGGGTGTTTCTGCTTACGGCATGACGGTGCCGTCCATGGTACAGGCGCATGCCTGTCTCTTATACACATCTCCGAGCCCCACGAGACGGAGCTACATCTCGTATGC
>URZB01000231.1 GCA_900552295.1 uncultured Collinsella sp. | reverse complement strand
CCCGTACCCCTGCCGACGGCATTGTTCCTCCGGGCATCGATGGCTACAAGGAGGGCGCATGGGAGTTCTGCGCCTACGATGTCGACAAGGCTAACGAGTACCTCGACAAGGTTGCTCCCGCTGGCGCTAACGGGGATCGTGGCATTAGCGTGACCCTTTCCTACAACCAGGACGGCGGTCACAAGGAGATCATGGAGTCCATCATCGGCGACCTCGCCAAGGTTGGCGTTACCGCTGTCTCCGATACCCCTGAGTGGTCTGCCCTGCTCGAGCAGTATCAGAACTTTAACTATCAGTTCGGTCGTCTGGGTTGGATTGCCGACTACCCGATCATGGACAACTTCCTGTATCCGCTGTTCCACTCCGACTCCCTCGGTGGCGATAACCGCTCTGGTTACAACAACCCCGAGTTCGACGCCAAGGTCGACGAGGCTCGTACTATTGTTGACGACGAGGAGCGCGTCGCTAAGATGCAGGAGGCCGACGCAATGGTCGCTGCCGACTGCCCGGTCATCCCGATTATGTTCTACACGCACACCATCGTCGGCTCCGATCGCATCAAGCACCTCTATGTCGATCCGCAGAAGCATGCCGAGCTGGGTACCGCTGAGCTCGCCTAAGAGTTTGCAGCTTCCGTGAGGGTCAAGTATTTACGTAGACCTCATGGGAAACATACAGTTCTCCCTAACCTGGGGTAAACTGGCTGATGGTAATTTTGGGATGCCGGTCTGGCGATCGGCATCCCATTTAGGTTAATCCCTAGATAGGGGAGTGGTATGGGTAAGTACATCGTTAAACGTGTGCTTCAGTTCATCCCGGTGTTTTTGGGCGTTACGCTGATTCTGTTCGCCCTCCAGAATATCGTGCCGGGAGATCCGATCAAGCTGATCGGTGGAGACAAGGCTCTGTCCCCCGAGGTGGAGCTTCAGCTTCGCGTCCGCTATCACCTGGTCCAGTCGGACGAGGACGGCAACGCGATCCTTGATGAGAACGGCGACCCCGTTCAAACGTCGCTCGTGGACCGTTACTTGTATTACATGAACGGCCTGCTTCATGGCGATCTGGGCAATTCGTATCAGCGCAAGCTGCCGGTTACGGAAATCTTTGCCCAGAAGTATCCGTATACGGTCAAACTTGCCGCGTGCGCCATCGTGCTCGAGGCAATCATGGGTATCGGTGCGGGTATCATTTCGGCGGTTAAGCGTTATTCCTTCTGGGATATTTTGGTAACGCTCACCACGTCGATTCTCGTTGCCGTCCCGGCTTTCTGGCTCGGTATGTTGCTGCAGCTGTTCTTTGGCGTCATTCTCAAGGACGCCACGGGCGGTGCATTCTCCATGCCGATTTCGGGTGCCGGCGGTTCCAGCTCTCAGTATCAGGATTGGATGCACTATGTGCTTCCGACCATTACGCTGGCTTCGGTTTCGACCGCTTATGCCGCCCGCATTATGCGCTCGCAGCTGCTTGACGTCATGAACCAGGATTACATCCGTACGGCAAAGGCGAAGGGTCTCTCCAATCGCGCGATCATCGTCAAGCATGCGCTTAAGAATGCACTCATCCCCGTCGTTACCTATATTGGTGTCGACTTTGGTGGCATGCTTTCGGGCGCCATCCTGACCGAGACGGTCTTTAACTGGCCCGGTATCGGCTATGAGGTCTATCGCGCCATTAGCATGCGTGACTGGCCCATCGTTATGGGCGGCGTTACGCTCATCGTTGTCGTCGTCATGGTGATTAACCTGCTCGTCGACATTAGCTATGCATTCCTCGACCCGCGCATCCGCCTTGGCGGTCCGTCGGATAATGCCTAAGGGAGGTACGTCTCATGCAGGAAACTGATTCTCAGTCTCAGGAGCAGGCTACCGCCACCAAGGCCGCATCTGCTCCCGCCAAGTCCCGCACGCTGTGGGGCGACGCTTTTAAGCGTCTTCGTAAGAACAAGCTCGCCGTTATCGGTGTCTGCTGGATCATCATCGTCGTTGTGGTTGCACTGACCGCAGATCTATGGGCTAAGCCCTGGCTCGGTTCGCCGACGGCTTCCGACTCGACCACCATGGCTCAGACGTCGCTGCTGGCTCCGTGTGCAGAGCACCCGTTTGGCACCGACGCCCTTGGTCGTGACATTCTCGTCCGCGTTATCTACGGTGCGCGCGTTTCGCTGTCCGTCGGCATTATGGCAACCGCGATCTCCACGCTGATCGGTCTGGTCATGGGTGCTCTGGCGGGTTTCTACGGCGGCATCTGGGATACGATCATCATGCGCTGTGCGGACATCTTCCTGGCGTTCCCGTACGTGCTGTTCGTTGTCGCCATGATCGCCGTTATCGGCCGTGGCCTTCAGAACGTCTTTATCGCCATCGGTATTCTCGGCTGGCCTTCGATTGCACGCGTCTTCCGCTCTGCAATCTTGACGGTCAAGGAAAACGACTATGTTGACGCTGCACGCGCGATGGGTGCATCCGATGCCCGTATCGTCGTGCGTCACATCTTCCCGAACTCCGTCGCCTCTATCGTGGTCTACGCAACCATGAACATTGGTGGCGCCATTCTGACCGAGTCCGCTCTGTCCTTCCTCGGTATGGGCGTTATCCCGCCTACGCCTTCGTGGGGTTCCATGATTCAGGACGGCCAGCAGTATCTTCTGACCGCCCCCTGGATGATGATCATGCCCGGTCTGGCAATTCTCTCGACGGTGCTCGCCTTCACCCTGCTGGGTGACGGTCTGCGCGACGCCCTCGACGTCAAGATGAAGGACGCATAAGGATGAAGAAGAACAAGAACTATGTGGACCTGAAGGACCAGCCGGTTCCCGAGGGCCAGCATCTGCTCGAGGTCGATGACCTTAAGATGTATTTCCACACCGAGGATGGCGTTGTTCGCGCTGTCGACGGTGTGTCCTACACGCTCGATCGCGGCGAGACCCTGGGTGTCGTCGGTGAGTCCGGCTCCGGTAAGTCCGTGACCGCCATGACCATCATGGGCCTCATCTCGATGCCTCCGGGAAAGATTGAGGGCGGCGACGTTCGCTATCGCGGTCGTTCTATCCTCGAAATGACCGAGGAAGAGATGCAGCACATTCGCGGCAACGATATCGCGATGATCTTCCAGGATCCTATGACCTCCTTGAACCCGGTCTATAAGATCGGCAAGCAGGTGGGCGACTGTCTCTTATACACATCTCCGAGCCCACGAGACGGAGCTACATCTCGTA
>URZB01000230.1 GCA_900552295.1 uncultured Collinsella sp. | reverse complement strand
ACACCGGTGGCGAGGATATTCTGGGCGAGGCCATCGCTACTGCCGAGGAGTGGGCTGGTACGGGCATGGGCCTGGAGGTCGACCCCAAGAGCCTCAAGTGCCATAAGCTTCGCGAGTACGAGCGCAAGGAGTACATGGAAAAGATTGCCCGTACCACGGGCCTGACGGTGACCAAGCTCAATCCGGCGACGGCGGCACTGGCCTCGGTGACGCAGAAGTTGAAGGCTCACCGTCACCAGATCACGCAGCTCGAGCGCACGCTCAACACCATGTGCGGCACCACGACGACCAAGCGTCGCCGTTCGCTCACGCACGGGCGGCAGCTGGTGCTCTCGACATTGCAAAACCATCCCGAGCTTGCCCAGAACATGCAGGTGAGCACGCCGGAGTGCGATTTTGACAAGTGCACGTCGTGTGGCGAGTGTGTCAACGTGTGCCCCACGTTTGCCTGCGATTTGGTGGGAAGCGGTCGCTTTGCACTGGAGTCCACGTATTGCCTAGGTTGCGGGGCCTGCGTCAAGGTGTGTCCCGAGCATGCGCTTAAGTTGGTTGAGCATGATGCATCCAACCTGGTCGTCGCCGATCCCGAGGCCGAGGAAAAGGCCGCTCAGAAGGCCAAGGCCCACGAGGAGGCCGAGAAGGTCAAGGCCGAGGCAAAGGCCAAGCTCGACAAGATGCTCGATCAGGTGGAGAAGCTCGCGGACTAGTCAGCGAGCTCTATCTCTGCTTCATTTGCGCCGCCGCGGTGTCCGGATTCGCCCGGATGCTGCGGCGGCGCTATACTTATGCAGTTTGAAGTACCTGTATCAAAAGGAGCTGTCGTGTCCCTTTCCATCGGTATCGTGGGCCTGCCCAACGTGGGCAAGTCGACGCTGTTCACCGCGCTTACCAAAAAGACCGGCCTTGCCGCCAACTACCCGTTTGCCACGATCGACCCCAACGTGGGTATCGTCGACGTGCCCGATAGCCGCTTGCAAAAGCTTGCCGACATCGTTAACCCGGGTCGTATTGTGCCGGCGACGGTCGAGTTTGTCGACATCGCTGGCCTGGTGAAGGGTGCCAACGAGGGCGAGGGCCTGGGCAACCAGTTCTTGGCCAACATTCGAGAGACCGACGCTATCTGCGAGGTCGTGCGCTACTTTAAGGACCCCAACGTCATGCGTGAGGTGGGCCGCACGGGCGAGTTCGTCGACCCCGCCGGTGACGCCGATACCATCATGACCGAGCTCATCCTGGCCGACATGGGCACGCTCGAGAAGCAGCTGCCCAAGCTCGAGAAGGAGGCCAAGCGCGATAAGGAGCTCATGCCCAAGTTCGAGGTGGCCAAGCGCCTGCTTGCCTGGCTCAACGAGGGCAAGCGCGCCGCATCCATGGAGATGACTGACGAGGAGCGTGCCGCCGCCAAGGGCCTGTTCCTGCTCACCATGAAGCCCATCCTGTATGTGGCCAACGTGGACGAGGATATGCTTAACGAGGACCTGGCGCCCATCGATGGCGTCAAGCCGCTGCCCATCTGCGCCAAGATTGAGGCCGAGCTTTCCGAGCTCGATCCCGAGGACGCCGCCGACTACCTGGAGAGCCTGGGCCTGGAGCAGCCCGGTCTGGACGTGCTCGCGCAGGCAGCTTACAAGCTGCTCGGCCTGCAGTCGTTCTTTACGGCTGGCGAGATGGAGGTCAAGGCCTGGACGGTGCGTCAGGGCGCGACCGCCCCGCAGGCCGCCGGCGTCATCCACACCGACTTTGAGCGCGGCTTTATTAAGGCCGAGGTCATTGGCTACGACGACTACATCGAGCTCGGCGGCGAGCAGGGCGCCAAGGCCGCCGGCAAGCTGCGTATTGAGGGCAAGGATTATGTCATGGCCGACGGCGACGTCGTGCACTTCCGCTTTAACGTGTAAGGACGACGCATATGTTTAAATATGGCAAAAAAGCTGGCTACATGGGTATTGCGCTGCTCGTACTTGCGGTGATTCCGCTGGTGGTCGCAGCGTGTGTTATCCCCAACATTGGTCCCGAGGTGGCAACGAAGTTTAATGCCGCCGGCGAGGCGACGCGCTGGGGCAAGAGCTACGAGCTGCTGGCGTTGCCGGTGCTCAATCTGCTGCTGAGCGTGGCGACGTACTTTACGGCGGGACGCCAGGCAAAGAACAATGATGATTCCGCCGCCATGGCGCGCATCGTGTGCGAGCGCTACCTGCGTAACGGTTGCATCACGGGTGTGTTCCTCAACGTGATCAACGTCTACTTTATGTATTCGGCGATTACCGGTATGGGCTTTGGCTTTGGTTTCTAGCTTGTCCTTTTAGGCAACGAGCCTGCACGCATATTCAATGGCTGCTGCGAGGCCGCCGCTCGATCGTGGTTTAAAGACCATGTCGGCGGCGGCCTCGTTTTCGTATCCGGCGCCGCGAAGAGTGAGTGCGATACCGGCTTCTAGGAGAAGGGGCAGGCCACGCTGGCTGGTTGCTATTACTACGGCCTGGTCAAGGGCGCAGCCATACGCCTGACATTGAGCGGCGAGCTCGCCTCTCGCCGGGTCGGGGAGCAGTGCGGTTGCAACACGGCTCGATAGCAGCGTAAAGGCTGTGCGTTCGTCCGGGGAAAGGCATTCGGCCTCAACGACGACAAGCTTGGGCTGCGCGCCGTCTGCGCAACGTGATTTCTGACGCATGCAAATCGAGCAAGCCGACATAGAAAACTCCTGTATATTCGGCAAAACGTAAACTATAGTTTACGTTTTTGTTTTGCTCCATTTCAAACTCGTCTGCATGAATGAACATGCGAAACAGATTCTTGGCGAGCGAGTTGAGCGGACGCGCAAGGCCCTTGGTATCTCCAAGGTCGATTTTTGTGTGGCGACAGGAATCAGCCGACCCTACCTCGACCGAATCGAAGATGGGACGGCAAATTTCACGCTCAAGGTTCTATTTAAGATCGCGCCTGCACTCGGCATGACGGTGTCAGAACTTCTCGAGGGCATCGAATAGGGGATACCCGTCGACAACTGAATTACGCCATCGGGATGCGGTCGTGGTTGACTTGGCTGTAGAACAGGCGCTGAATCTCTGCCGCATCACGTGACTGGCCGAGCGCCCACATGGTTTTGGCCACGAGCGTCTCGGTGGTCATGTCGTCGCCGCGCAAAATACCCGGATGATCGGCGTAAGCTCGGCCGACCTCATAAACACCCAGGTCTGTCTCTTATACACATCTGACGCT
>URZB01000229.1 GCA_900552295.1 uncultured Collinsella sp. | reverse complement strand
GTCGAGCAGGATGCGGTCGAAGCGGAAGAACTCGTCGAGCTCGCGTGCGTCGATGCGCATGACGGGCACGTTTTTGGCACCTTGGCGGTGGAGGTTGGACTCAAGCTTTTCGGCGCGGGGAATGCTCATCTCGCAGGCCGTGAGGTGTGCCTGGCCCTGGGTGAGGGCGGCGATCTGCGTCGTCTTGCCGCCAGGGGCTGCGCACATGTCCAGGATGTCCTCGCCTGCCTGGGCGCCCAACACCAAAGGCGGCATCATGGACGACAGGCTCTGTAGGTAGATCTTGCCGTCGCGGTAGATGTCGAGGTCCCATAGGTCGGAAACCTGGGCCTCGGGCAGGATAAAGGCGTCCGGATACCAAGCGACGGGGTTGTGGGCGATGCCGGCGGCACCGAGCGCCGCAGCGATGTCCTCGGCGGTCGCCTTGAGCGTGTTGGCGCGCAGCGTGACCGGGCGTGTGGCCGCGGCGCCGAAGCCCTCGATCATGAGCTCGGCATCGGCGGGCGCATAGGCGCCGGCGACCGTGTCGACCATAAAGCGCGGCAGGTCGGCGGCGCAGGGAAGGGCGGCAAGCTGGTCGGAAAGCTCGGTAGCGGCAAACTGCCTGAGCTTGAGCTCGGGCTTAACCTGCTTTTTCTGCTTACGACGACGCGGCTTGGACATCCGTCTTTCCTTCCACCTAAATGATTATTCTGGGACGGGGATTAAATAATCATTCCATGACTCCCGTCACAAAAAGACTGTACTGTGGCGCCCGGGAATGATTTTTTAATCCCCGTCCCAGAATAATCATTCCCGGGCGCGTTGCTACTAGCGTGCTTTAGTACTGGCTCTCGTGCTTGCTGAAGAAGTCGAAGCGCGGGGGCAGCGGCTTCACGCGGTGCTCGCCGGGCTTCTCGCCCAAGCTCTCCACGAACTCGTCCGTGGAGGCAAAGATGTTGTCCCAGCTAAAGAAGGCGACGGGGTCGACGTCGAAGTACTCGCAGATGAGCTCGCAGCCGGCCGGCACAATACCGTGCATCAGGACGGTCGCCACGCGCAGCTCGGTAAAGGCGTCGACGAGGGCCTGCGTCATCGCGGCGTTTGCCTCATTACCCTCGAGCTTGTTGGCGGCCTTGGAGGCGTCGCTCCAGCGCTTGTTGGCGGCGCGCAGGTAGTCGTCGCACACGGCGAGCGCTCGGTGCGTCTCGAACTTGTACATGGCCTGCTCAAAGGCGAGGGCTGCCTGCTGGGCGGCTTCGACCACGGTGTCAGAAGCGGCACCGGCGGGGATGCAACCGTTGCGATAGGGACTCTCGTCGCCCTCCTTGACGGCGACGCCGTAGAAGCAGCTGCGGGCCAGGCGGTTGAACACGCCGGTCAGCAGCGCGCTCTCCTTAAGGGCGGGGTCGATAACGCGCTTGTCGTCGCAGGCGCGCACCTCGTTGCCGTCCTTGTCCTTGCCGGTCACGCGCGTGTCGTATGCCTTGGGGCTAAAGCTCACCGGCTTCTCGGACAGGCCGAGCGACAGCCAATGCGCGCGCATCTGCTCGTAGGTGTAGTGGTTGAGCAGGTCGTCTGCCGGCGGGGGAGGAGTCTGCGAGGACGAGCTGGCCTTTTTGCCCATGTAGAGCAGGTGGTAGCAGGCGCTGACGGTGCTCTGCGTGAGGTTCCAGCCTAGGGCCTCCCACATGGCGGTCTGCGCGATGCAGTAGAAGTAGATGTTGTCCTGACCGATAAACTGGTAGATCTGAGCGTCGTCAGAGCACCACCAGTCGCGCCAGTCGAGCGAGCTGTGCTGGTAGGTGGGCGCGGGGACCTGCGTGGAATCGGCAGCGGGCTCGCCCATGAGGGCGGCATCCTGGGCGGCGACGCCCTCGGTTACGCCGGCGGCCTTGGCATCGCGTGCGAGCACGGTACGCGTATAGCTGATGGGCGCCCACAGGCTCTCGGGCCAGCACCAGCAGGTGACGTCGGAGACGCCATCGACCTCGGGCACCGGAACGCCCCAGTCGATGTTGCCGGTGATGCGGAAGGGCACGAGTGCCTTGCCGCTGCGGAAACGCACGCCACCGTTGGCGAGCACCGCGTGGGCATCGTCGCGCTCCTTCCAGCTGGGGAAGGTGACGGTAAAGCTGCTCTTGTTGCCCTCGGGCTCCAGCACGGTGTGCTCAGGAAGCTGATCCTCGACGGCATCGAAGGCCTCGCGGAACTTGTTCTGGATGTAGAGCTGGGCCGGCAGCAGCCACTCCTCCATGGTCTTGGAGACCACGGAGCGAACCTGCGGGTTCTGGGCGAGCTTGGCGGTGTAGGTCTTCATAAAGTCGAGGTAGGCCGGCAGGTCGAAGTAGAGGTTGTCGACCGGGCGCAGCTCGGGCACCTCGCCGGTGAGCTGGCTCTTGGGTGCGATGAGCTCCTCGGGCTCAAACTGGTGACCCAGGTCGCACTCGTCGGCATAAGCCTTCTCGGACTTGCAGCCCTGGATGGGGCAGCGGCCGATCACTTGGCGGCCGTTGAGGAACGTGCCGGCCTTGGCGTCGTAGAACTGCAGCGTGGAGCGCTTGGAGATGGTGCCCTGCTCATGCAGGCGCTCGATAATCTCGGCGGTTACTTCGTTGTGAATCTGCGCAGCCGGCTCAAGGCCCGAGCCGCCGTAGATATCGCAGCTGATGTTGTAGTTGTTGAGGGTCGCGGCCTGGCGGGAGTGATTGGACTCGACATACTCGCTAATGGACTTGTCGTAGCCTTCGTTCTCCTTGAGCTTGCGGTAGCTCTCCATGATGGGCGAGCCATAGCAGTCGGTGCCCGAGGTGAAGATGACGTTCTCGCGGCCCAGACGGTCGCGCAGGAAGCGGGCGAAGAAGTCGGCAGGGACAAAGACGCCGCCGACGTGGCCAAAGTGAAGGCCCTTGTTGCCGTAGGGCTCGCCGGCGGTAACGATGGCGCGGCGAGGCCAGCTGGGACGGTCGTTCATGGAGTATTTGGATGCCATGGGACTCCTTCGCATATGGTGAGAGCGCGGCCGGGCGCAAGGTCTGGCGACGCGGTGGTCAATTCGTGCATATCGTTCGACATTATCGCACATGCGGACGGGTACGTGGCGGGGGCGCTATCCTAAGATGCTATGAATGAGATTTCCAACATACATGCGTTTGAGGACGAGGATTTTCTGCACGCTTGCTTCGTGTGGGGGATGGTCGTAGTCTGTCTCTTATACACATCTGACGCTGCCGACGATAAGGC
>URZB01000228.1 GCA_900552295.1 uncultured Collinsella sp. | reverse complement strand
ACGAGGAAGAGCCGGACGCAGGTCTGGGCAACGGCGGCCTGGGCCGTCTGGCCGCATGCTTCTTGGATTCCATGGCAGCCGAGGGCATTGCCGGCTACGGCAACGGCATGCGCTACCGCTACGGCCTGTTTAAGCAGGAGATCGTCAACGGCAGCCAGGTCGAGGCCACCGACGAGTGGCTCACCCACGGCTATCCCTGGGAGGTCCGTCGTCAGGACAAGGCCGTGACCATTAAGTTTGGTGGCCATGTTGAGGGCTTTGAGGAGAACGGCCGCACGTTCTACCGCACGGTAGACACGCAGGACATCCTGGCTGTCCCTTACGACATCCCCGTTGTGGGCTATGCCGGCGAGACCGTCAACAAGCTGCGCGTCTGGGCTGCCGAGCCGGTCGAGGAGCACTTTGACCTTGAGGCCTTTAATCGCGGCGACTATGCCCTGGCCGACGCCGAGCGCGCCGAGGCCGAGGCCATCAGCGCCATCCTCTACCCCAACGACGCCGGCGAGCACGGCCGTCTGCTGCGCCTGAAGCAGGAGTACCTGTTTGTTTCGGCCGGCATCTACAGCCTGCTCGACACCTTTGAGAAGGAGCACGGCGAGAACTGGGAGCTGCTGCCGCAATTTGTGGCCATCCACACCAACGACACGCACCCCGCCATGTGCGGCCCCGAGCTCATGCGCATCCTCATCGACGAGAAGAAGCTTGAGTGGGATGACGCCTGGAACATCGTGACGCAGGTCGTGAGCTACACCAACCACACCATCCTGCCCGAAGCTCTGGAGAAGTGGCCCATTGGCACGTTCTCCAAGCTCCTCCCCCGCGTGTACCAGATTATCGACGAGATCAGCCGTCGTTGGCACGAGTCGTTCGACACCACGCAGGACGGCTGGCAGGAGCGCCTGCGTCAGACCGCCATCCTGTGGGACGGCGAGATTCGCATGGCCAACCTGTCCGTGATCTGCAGCCACAGCGTCAACGGCGTGGCCAAGATCCACTCCGACATCATCAAGAACATCGTGCTCAAGGACTTCTATGCCCTGACGCCCGAGAAGTTCAACAACAAGACCAACGGCATCTCGCATCGTCGCTTCTTTGCCGAGGCCAACCCCACCTACGCCAAGCTCGTGACCGAGGCCATTGGCGACGGCTGGCTTAAGGACGCCTTTGAGCTGGAGAAGCTCAAGGAGTTTAAGGACGACACTGAGTTCCTGAAGGCCGTGGGTGCCTCCAAGCGCGCCAACAAGGAGCGCCTGGCCGCCTACGTCAAGGCCGAGACCGGTCTAGTCATTGACCCCAACACCGTCTTCGATGTCCAGGTAAAGCGCTTCCATGCCTACAAGCGCCAGCTCATGAACATCATGAAGGTAATGGACATCTACAACCGTCGCATCGCCGATCCCAACTTCCACGTGACGCCGACGACCTTCATCTTTAGCGGCAAGGCCGCCTCGAGTTACACCTTTGCCAAGGAGACCATCCGCCTGATTAACTCGGTGGCCGAGGTCATCAACAACGACCCGCGCGTCAATGAGGTCATGAAGGTCTGCTTTATCCCCAACTTCCGCGTGAGCAACGCCCAGCTCATCTACCCCGCCGCCGAGATCTCTGAGCAGATCTCCACGGCAGGCAAGGAGGCCTCGGGCACGTCCAACATGAAGCTCATGATGAACGGCGCCATTACGCTGGGCACCCTCGACGGCGCCAACATCGAGATCGCCGACTTGGCCGGCCGCGAGAACGAGGCCATCTTTGGCCTGACCGCCTCCGAGGTCGAGCAGCTCTGGGCGTCGAACAGCTACTTTGCATGGGATACCCTCAACAACGACCGCGAGCGTCTGGGCCGCGTGATGGACGAGCTCAAGGACAACACGTTTGCCGGCCTTTCGGGCAACTTTGAGAGCATCTACAACGAGCTCATGAACAACAACGACCCCGACCTGGTCATGGCAGACTTCCGCAGCTACGTGGATGCGTGGGAGAAGCTCACCGGCAGCTATGGCGACCAGGAGACCTGGAACCGCAAGGCGCTGCTCAACACCGCCTCGAGCGGCTGGTTCTCGAGCGACCGCACCATTCGCGAGTACCGCGACGAGATCTGGCACGCTTAAAGGCGCGCGAGCTCCCCTATGCCAGCACGGCATTACTCGACGGGCGTGACGTTGCGCCGCGCCCGTCGCTAATGGGTTTAGGAACATCGATGACAGAAGGAGAAATCGATGAGTAAGAAAGAATGCATCGCGATGCTCCTCGCAGGAGGACAGGGCAGCCGATTGGGGGCACTCACCCAAAAGATCGCTAAGCCGGCGGTTAGCTTTGGTGGCAAGTTCCGCATTATCGACTTTTCGCTCTCCAACTGCTCCAACTCGGGCATCGACACGGTGGGCGTTCTGACGCAGTATCGCCCCTACCTGCTGCATGCCTACGTGGGCTCCGGCGAGGCGTGGGATCTGGACAGCCGCGACGGCGGTGTGTCGATCCTGCCGCCGTACGAGACGCAGTCCGGCGGCGACTGGTATGCGGGCACGGCCGACGCCATTACGCAGAACCTCGACTACATCAAGGCCAACGACCCCAAGTACGTCCTGATTCTTTCGGGCGATCACCTATATCGCATGGATTACCGCAAGATGCTCAAGACGCACATTGAGAACAACGCCGACCTCACGGTGAGCGTTATGCCCGTGCCCTGGGAAGAGGCCAGCCGCTTTGGCATCCTGACCACCGACCCCGAGGATGGCCGCATCACCAAGTTCACCGAGAAGCCCGATAAGCCCGATTCGAATCTCGCGTCCATGGGCATCTACATCTTCTCGGCCGACGTGCTGATCGAGGCGCTCGAGGAGGACGCTCTGGACCAGCGCTCGAGCCACGACTTTGGCAAGGACATCATCCCCAAGCTGCTCGGCGAGGGCAAGCGCCTGTACAGCTACGAGTTCCACGGCTTTTGGAAGGACGTCGGCACCATCGCCAGCTTCCACGAGACCTCGATGGACCTGCTGGGCAACAACCCCGAGTTCGATCTGTTCGACAAGCACTTCCCCATCATGTCCAACATCACCACGCGTCCGCCGCACTACATTGGCCCGGACGGCCGCCTGGACGACTGCCTGGTCTCCAACGGCTGCAAGATCTACGGCACCGCTCGCCACTCGATTCTTTCGACCGATGTCATCATCGAGGAGCGCGCCGTGGTCGAGGACCTGTCTCTTATACACATCTCCGAGCCCACGAGACGGAGCTACATCT
>URZB01000227.1 GCA_900552295.1 uncultured Collinsella sp. | reverse complement strand
GCCCACGGAGTTGATCATGCCGCCGGGAATCTCGTCCATACGGGGCGCGGGGTTGCCGGGCCAGGGCTCGGCAGCGCAACCCTTGGTGGTGATGGCGCCCAGCTGGGAGACATCGAAGAAGTTCTGGAACTGCCAACCGTAGCCAAAGGTACCGGCTGCGGTGTTGATGGGGTTCTGCATCTTGACGCCGCCGAAATCGACGGCCATGTTCACGGTACCCACTAGAAGACCACCACCTTGGAAGCATCGAACACGGGGCCGCACATGCAAGCACCCTTCATACCGTCGACCGTCTCGACATTGCAGGTGTTGCAGGCGCCAAAGCCACAGCTCATCATGCGCTCGAGCGACACCTCGCAGTACGCACCGGCCTCGGCGGCAGCGGCGGCGACTTTCTTCATCATGACAGCGGGGCCGCAGCTGGCCACATAGTCGTAGCCGCCCTCTCCGAGCAGCTCGGCTGCCGGGTCGGTGCAAAAACCGTGCGTGCCCAGCGTGCCATCATCGGTGCACACGTTAACTGTGGCGCCCAGCGCGCGGAACTCATCGACACCCACGGCCTTGGAAGCGGTGCCAAAGCCCAGGCAAACGTCGACATCCACGCCCTGCTCGACAAGCTTGCCGGCGAGGCAGAGCACGGGCGGAACGCCGATGCCGCCCGCCACGAGCAGCGCCTTCCTGGTGCCCTCGGGAACAAGCCAGCCGCGGCCGCCAGGGCCCAACAGGTTGGACTTGGAGCCGGGGGCCATCTGCGACAGACGACGGGTGTCGTCGCCCACGACGGCGTACCACAGCTCGACGGTACCGGCCTGGGCGTCGGCGCGATAGAAGCTCAGGGGCACGCGAAGCAGCGAGGACGCATCGCCGGGCACGGCGATGTTCACAAACTGACCGGGCTTGAGCGCACTTGCAAGCTTGGGGGCCGAGATGACGAGCGAGAAGATGCCGTCGGCGATCTCCTGGTTCGAGACGACCTCGAAGTCGTGCATGCGTGCAGTGGAAGGTGTGGGCATAGACGCTCCAATCCCCCATGCGGTTGCATGGTCAAAACGAACAGAAAGCGCGGCACCGCAAGGGCACCGCGCACAAAAGCGATAAGGCTATGCTAGCAGATGCAGCCGTCGGCGAGCGTCTGCTTACCGCCGACAAACACATCGGTGGCACGACCGGTGAGCGTGCGGCCGGCAAAACCGGAGTTCTCAGCACGCGACTCGTATCCGTCCTCGCCGACCATCCAGGTTGCGGCGGGATCGAACACGGTCAGGTCGGCAACGGAGCCCGCCTTGACCTGAACCTGGTCGAGGCCCAGGATCTCACGCGGTTTGATGGCCATGAGCTCGACCATGCGGCCCACGCTCATCTTGCCCGTGTTGACCAGCTCGGTGAGTACGAGCGACAGCGAGGTCTCGAGGCCGATCATGCCAAAGGGCGCAAGCTCGAACTCGCGGGCCTTCTCCCACGGGGTGTGGGGAGCGTGATCGGTGACGATAGCGTCGACGGTGCCGTCGATGACGCCCTGACGGATGGCCTCGGCGTCTTCATCGGTACGCAGAGGCGGGTTGACCTTGAGCGAGGTGTTGTAGGTCTCGTCCAGGTCGTTCTCGGTCAGGAACATGTGGTGCGGGGTAGCCTCGCAGGTGACCTGCACGCCAGCTGCCTTACCGGCACGCACGAGCTCCAGGCCATGCGCAGTGGAGATGTGCTGGATGTGCAGCTTGGCACCGGTCAGCTTGGCGATCTCGATATCGCGGGCGATCTGCAGCTCCTCGCCCGCCGCCGGCCAGCCCTCGAGGGCCAGACGGGTAGAGACCTTGCCCTCGTTGATCTGGCCGTGACCGACCAGGTCCTCGTCCTGGCAATGGCTCATAAAGACCTTGCCGAACATCTTGCCGTAGTCCATGCAACGACGGAGCATGCCTGCACCCTGCACGCCGCGGCCATCGTCGGTGAATGCGACGGCGCCGTGGGCGACCATATCGCCCATCTCGGACATGGCCTCGCCCTTAAGACCGCGGGTCATGGCGCCAGAAGGATAAACGCGGCAGTGGCCGACCTCGGCAGCGCGGGACTTGACGAACTCAACGACGGTACCGTTATCGGTAACGGGGTCGGTGTTGGGCATGGCGCACACACCGGTGAAGCCGCCCTTGGCAGCTGCGCGGGTGCCGCTCTCGATGTCCTCTTTGACCTCGTAGCCGGGCTCGCGCAGGTGGACGTGCATGTCCACCAGTCCGGGGGCGGCGCACAGGCGGCCCTGACCGTCGATGACCTCCGAGTCGCGCATCTCAATCCGCTGCCCGACAGCGCGGATCACGCCCTCCTCCAAAAGGATATCGGCGACGGCTCCGTCCCGCTTGGAGGCGGGATCATAGACCTTGACGTTCTTCAGTAAAATATTGCTCACTGTTTCACAACCTTTCCTATGCGGCGCTTCCCCACACGGCCCAAGCCGCAGCCGGGCACCGGGAGACTGTCCTTTCATTATACAATAGGCGTACAGGATTGACAAGGCTTGGAGTGCGCTCCGGATCGGAAGAACACACCTCACAATGCAAAGCGAAAAGCTTCACAGCCAGGCAAAGAAGAGCTGCTTTGTCAGAGCCAGCACCTCCCGCGCAACGCAGGCGGGCAGCAGATAAAACGGCGTTGCGCCGGATACTGCATACGACTCCGCGCCGGCGTGCTGCGCAATCAGATTGGCACGGAATTCGTGGTACTCGTCGGTAACAATCAGCAACGGCTCCGACAGGGAGTTTTCTTCCATAACCTGCAGCGTAAATGCGATATTTTCCTCCGTATCCGATGACTGATCCTCAAGGTAAATACGGGAAGGCTCCACGCCCTGCGCGATCAGACCGTCGCGGATTGCCTCGGCTTCCGATATCTCCTCCCCCGCCCCCTGACCGCCGGAGGCGACAACCGAAAGCTCCGGATGCTCCAGCAGATAATCGGCGGCACGATCAATGCGGGCCTGCAGATCGGCACTGGGCGTCGTACCGTTGACCTTGCTGCCGAGAACCACCCCCGTTCCCTCCGGATCCCCCGGCGGAGCCTGCAGCGCACCGAAAACCATACAGCCGCACAGGGCCAGCGAATAGAATACAAGGACAACAGAAACCGTCAGGATTCCTCCGGAGAGCCATCGGATTCTCCTTTTCCGGCAAAATTCCGTTATCGCGGGCCACCGCTTCGCTCCGATTGCCATTACGGCCCCTGCCGCAAGCCCTACCCACGTTCCTAAACTCCATACGCCGAAAAAAACGGCAGGCAGCAGATA
>URZB01000226.1 GCA_900552295.1 uncultured Collinsella sp. | reverse complement strand
GTGTCGAGGATGTCGACCAAATTGTGCGGGCTCGCTTCGCAGGTGCAGATGAGCTCGCCGCCGGAGAGCTCAACCGAAAGCACATGCTCGAGGGCGCGCAGCCGCTCGACCGTGGAGGGCTCGACGGCGCCGACCTCGACGGTCACGCGCTCGCCCATCTGAATCATGCGCTTGAGCTCGTCGTTGGTGCCCTGCGCCAGCACGCGCCCGCCGTCCATGATCATGATGCGGCTGCAGATTTGCTCGACTTCCTCCATGTAATGGCTGGTATACACCACTGTGGCGCCCTCGTCGCGCAAGCGGCAGATGCCCTCCAGGATGGCGTTGCGGCTCTGTGGGTCGACCGCCACCGTGGGCTCGTCAAAGAAGATGAGCTCGGGCTTGTGCGCGATGCCGCAGGCGATGTTGAGGCGACGCGCCAGGCCGCCCGAGAGCTTGCCGGGGCGGAACTTGGCAAAGTCGCCCAGCCCGACAAAGTCGATCGCCTCGTTCACCAGCGCGCGGCGGTGCTTGCGGTCGTTGACGTAGAGGCTGCAGAAATAGTCGATGTTCTCGCGCACCGTGAGCTCGTCAAACACCGCCACCTGCTGCGGCACCACGCCGATGCGGCGCTTGAGGTCGTAGCGGGCGGGCGCCATGGGCTCGCCGAACAGCTCAATGGTGCCTTTGTCGTAGGCAAGCAGCTGCAAAATGCAGTTGATGGACGTGGTCTTGCCCGAGCCGTTGGGGCCCAGCAGGCCAAAGATCTCGCCGGGGGCGATGCTCAGGTTAAAGTGGTCGAGCGCAATAAGGTCGTCATAGCGCTTGACGAGGTTTTCGACGTGAACGATGTCTGTCATGAGGCGGCCCTTCTGTTGGTCGTGGCCCGGTACGATTGCATCATCGCAGGAGCCGCCGGCGCGCACCAGTGAGCTTTGTCACGAGTGCGAGGCTTGGCCGCGTGGCCTGCCGACGTCCCCGATTTGCCGCGTGGGAGGAATGTCGCGGTTGCGCAGGCGGTCCCTCCACCACGCGCGGCTTCGCGTACAATACCCGTATGAACAGGCTTTTCGACAAATCGATCGTTCTGGCGTGCTGTATTGCGGCCGCCATGGGCCTTGCTGTGGACGCTCACCTGGTCGCGGCGTTTTGCCTTGGCGTTATTGCCACCTCACTGGCCGAGGTCGCACAGGGGGAACGCACCCGGCGCGCGAGCGAGACCGCGAGCTGCGCTTACATCATCGCGGCAGTCGTCCTGCCGCCGTTTGTGCCGTTTGCGCCTCTCGCCCTCTATGACATCGCGCGGCGCGTGCGCCGTGAACGAATCTGGCCCGCGCTGGCGATTGGCGCCGTGTGTGTCTGCGCGCTTGTCGCGGACCTTCGTGGCGGCGTGCTCACCACCCGAACGCTGCTGTTAACCGCCATCCTTTCGGTTGCCGCCACGTTGCTGTCGCTGCGCACCGCGCAGCTGGAGCGCGAACAGGAACGCATGCGTCGCATCCGCGACAAGCTGCAAGAACGCGCCCTGGCACTCGAGGCACGCAACCGTGACCTTGCCGACCGCCAGGACTACGAAGTCGAGCTCGCGACGCTCGCCGAACGCGCCCGCATCGCGCGCGAGATCCACGATAACGTCGGGCACCAGCTCACGCGCGCCTCACTGCAGGCCGAAGCCCTACGCGTGGTCCACGCCGACGAGCCCAGGGTTGCCGCCGATTTCGCCGACGTCAAACGCACGGTTGACGAGGCGCTCCAGCTTGTGCGCACCAGCGTCCACGCGCTCAACGACAACGCCGTCGACCTTTCCGTGCAGCTCGAACGCATTGTTGAAGGCGCGCGCTCGGACGGCGGCCCGCAGATTGAGCTTGAAGTTTTGGCCGAGCATGCACCCGCAAACGTCGCCAACTGCTCTGCGGCGGTGCTGCGCGAGGCGCTTTCCAACGCCATACGCCACGCCCATGCCAAAACCATTACCGTGCGGTGCATGGAGCATCCGTCGTTTTACCAGCTCATCGTTACCGATGATGGCGCGGACGCGACCCCGGCGAGCAGCAGCAACGTCGTAGAAGGCATGGGGCTCGCCTCCATGCGCGAGCGCGTCGAGGCGCTTGGCGGAACCTTCACCGCCGGCCTGCGCGCCGGCGCCCCCGGCTGGCGCGTGTTTGCCACCGTCCCCAAACAGCAAGGAGATGACGCCCGATGAGGCTCATAGTTGTCGACGACGACCGCTTGGTGGTCGATTCGCTCAAGATTATCCTGGGCGCCCAGCCGCAGATCGAAGTGGTGGGCACCGGTGCCAACGGCAACGATGCGGTGGCGCTCTACGCCGAGTACGCACCCGATATCGCGCTGCTCGACATCCAGATGCCGGGGCGCGACGGACTTTCGGCGGCACGCGAGATCCTTGAGCGCGATCCTGCGGCACGCGTGGTATTTCTGACAACATTCTCGGATGACGAGTACATTGTGTCGGCGCTCAAGCTGGGCGCCCGCGGCTACCTGATCAAGACTGATGTCGCCGCCATTCCACCGGCGTTGGCACAGGTTATGGACGGTAAGCGCGTACTCGAGGGCAAGGCGATCGAAGATATCAACTTTGATGGGGCGGACGTCGAGGCCGGCGCGACCCGCCGGCCCGCCGCCTTTGCCGGTCTGACCGACCGCGAGTTCGAAGTCGCCGAGCTCATCGCCCGCGGCCTCGATAACAAGGAGATTGCCGCCACCGCCTATATGGGCGAAGGCACCGTACGCAACCACATCAGCTCGATCCTTGCCAAAATGGGCCTACGCAACCGCACGCAGATCGCCATCGCCTACCTGCGAGGGTAATTACCCAACGGCCAACCGCTCCGACAGAGCAAAATAGCTGTTATCGATTTAATGCCATTTCAAAACTATGCCGGTTTACGGGCTAAACCCAGGAACCCCGTCCATACTTGCGTTTTTCGGAAAATGACGGCTCGTCTACCTGCGGTTTTATTTTCACAGATATCGGCATGGTTGGGGATTCGAAATCCGGCCCCGTAAACCGACATAGTTTTTTCGGACGGCCCTGTACGAGCGCCTCCGCAAGCCTCGTGGAACCAAAATGACCCGTTTCCCTCAGTCCCCGGGGGATCATTTGACGGTGCCCGCCACGAAACCGGCCCATCTACTACGTTTGACTCGGTACCCCTGACCATACCTTCATTTTGAACAAAACCGCAGGCGTACTACCTGCGGTTTTGTTTTCGCGTTTTTTAGCATGGTTGGGGGTAAGGGACTAAACGTAGTAGATGGGCCGGTTTCGTGGCGAACCCTTCTCGC
>URZB01000225.1 GCA_900552295.1 uncultured Collinsella sp. | reverse complement strand
CTTTTTAGCGTTAGCCATTAGTTCTTCTCCTTCCAACCATAGAGATCTGCAACGGACATGCCACGACGCTTGGCCACCTCTTCAGGATCTTGCATTTCCTGAAGACCAGCAGCGACCGCCTTGACGATGTTCATAGCGTTGTCGGTACCAAGGGACTTGGTAAGGACATCGGTGACACCTGCAAGCTCGAGGACTGCACGAACCGGGCCACCAGCGATAACGCCAGTACCAGGAGCAGCCGGCTTCAGGAGCACCTTACCAGCGCCATAGATGCCGAGAATCTCGTGCGGAAGCGTCTTTTCCGGCGTAAGCGGAACAGTGAACATATTCTTCTTCGCATCGTCGATGCCCTTGCGGATCGCGATAGGCACTTCTTGGGACTTGCCCATGCCAACGCCGACGTTGCCCTTGCCGTCGCCAACGACGACGAGAGCGACGAGGCTCATGCGACGACCACCCTTGACGGTCTTCGACACGCGGTTGATGTAAACGACGCGCTCCTCGAACTCGGAGGCCTCGCGCTGCTGCTTCTGATTACGAGCCATGTGCTACATACCTCCTAGAACTCGAGACCGGCGGCACGAGCACCGTCGGCGAGGGCCTTGACGCGGCCATGGTAGATACGGCCACCACGATCGAAAGCGACCTTGGTGATGCCGGCCTCGATGGCACGCTTGCCAACGAGCTGACCGACCTTCTCCGCAGCCTCCTTGTTCGAGGTGTGGGTGCCCTTGAACTCGGCCTCGAGGGTCGAGGCAGAGACGAGCGTCAGGCTGGAGCCCTTGCTGTCGTCGATGATCTGGGCATAGATGTTGGCGTTAGTACGGGTCACGCGAAGACGCGGACGCTCGGCGGTACCCGAGACCTTGCCGCGAACACGACGCTGACGACGCTTGAGGCCTTCCAGCTTCGCCTTATGCTTGTTCATACGTAAACTCCTAAAAAGGTTGATCTTGCCAGCACCTGACGGGGTGCTGGTCTTATGCGAGTGAGTCGGTTACGACTACTTGGCGGCCTTACCCAGCTTGCGGCGGATGTGCTCGCCAACGTAGTGGATACCCTTGCCCTTGTAAGGCTCGGGAGGACGATGGCCGCGGATCTCAGCGGCGATCTGACCGACCTGCTGCTTGTTGATACCCTTGACGTTCACGTGGGTGTTGTCGGGAACCTCGAAGGTGATGCCCTCGGGAGCCTCGACGATCACGGGGTGCGAGAAGCCGAGGGAGAACTCGAGGTTCTTGCCCTTCTGCTGCACGCGGTAACCGACGCCGGCGAGCTCGAGCTTCTTCTCGAAGCCCTCGGAAACGCCAACAACCATGTTGTGGATGAGGGCACGGGTGAGGCCGTGGCGGGCACGGGTCTCACGCTCGTCGTCGGGACGGGAAACGGTGAGGACGTTGTCCTCGACGTTGATAGCGAGCTTCTCAAAGACATCGAGCTCGAGCTGGCCCTTGGGGCCCTTGACGACAACGTTGTTGCCGTTGACTGCCACTTCGACTCCGGCGGGAATCTGGACAGGCTTATTACCGATACGAGACACGGTGATCTCCTTTCCTTCTACCTACCGAGCGAATTACCAGACGTAAGCGATGATCTCGCCGCCGACGTTGTGCTTGCGAGCATCGCGGTCGGTCATGACGCCATGGCTGGTGGAAATAATGGCGGTACCAAGGCCACCGCGGACGCGGGGCATGTCGGCAACGCCAGTGTACTTACGCAGGCCCGGCTTGGAAATGCGGCGGATGCCGTTGATGACCTTAGCCTTCTTGGGACCATACTTAAGCGTGATGTGCAGAGTCTTCTGGGGAACGGTGTCCTCGACATCGTAGCCCTCGATGTAGCCCTCCTCGTGCAGAACACGAGCGATCTCGACGAGCTTCTTGCTGCTCGGCATGGAGACCGTGGCCTTGTTCACAGAGTTAGCGTTACGGATGCGCGTAAGCATATCTGCGATCGGGTCTGTAAGGTTCATACAGATTCTCCTTCGTTCTTGATGAACACGTGCTCTTGGTTCTTCGCCGCCCTTAACGGCAAAGCCTAACTAGCGCGTTTTCCCTGTTCCAAACGGATGCTTGAAACGCTGGTAGTGACTTACCAGCTGGCCTTCTTAACGCCGGGAAGCTCGCCCTTGAGTGCAAGCTCACGGAAGCAGACACGGCACAGGCCGAACTTGCGGTACACAGAGTGCGGACGGCCGCAGCGCTGGCAGCGCGTGTACTCACGAGTAGAGAACTTCTGCTTGCGATTGCACTTGACGATCATCGATGTCTTAGCCACTTATATCCTCCTCACATAGAGTATTGTTCGCCCCAAACGCCGCCCCCTTGTGGGAACGGCGCTTTTAGGGCAGGTGAACCTATTTCTTGAACGGGAAACCGAAGGCGTCCAGAAGGGCCTTGGCCTCCTCATCGGTGTTGGCGGTGGTCACGAAAGTGATGTCCATACCACGCTGGTGATCGACGGAGTCAAAGTCGATCTCGGGGAAGATGAGCTGCTCGGTGACGCCCATGGAGAAGTTACCACGGCCGTCGAAGCTCTTGGCGGAGATGCCGCGGAAGTCGCGGATACGGGGGATCGCGACGGAGGTCAGACGATCGAAGAACTCCCACATACGGTCGCCACGCAGGGTAACCTTGCAGCCGATCGGCATACCAGCGCGCAGGCGGAAGGTAGCGATGGACTTGCGGGCACGGGTGATCATCGGCTGCTGGCCGGTGATGGCGCGCAGGTCGCGCACGGCACCGTCGATGGCCTTGGAATCGGTAGCGGCCTCGCCGACACCCATGTTCACGACGATCTTCTCAAACTTGGGGATCATCATGACGTTCTCGTACTGGAACTTGTCCTGAAGCTGCTGCTTGACCTCATTGTTGTACTTGGTCTTCAGACGCGGCACATACTTCTCTTCTGCCATTGTTCACTCCTTCTTGGGGTTTTAAGCACGGGGCGTGGCCACGACGGGTTGTCCTCGTGCCTCCTGGCTGCATCCGCGCCGCTCATGGCATTTCGCGGTTTGGACTCGACGCAGCAGGAGCCGACAAAACAATCGGTACTATACGCGCATTGGGTGCGTATTTCCAGAAAAACCTCGTCTGCCTGCACAACTCCACAACTCCCCCGCACAAATGGATCTGTTGGGAGCCAAGGCAAAGTTGTTGAGGAACGCGAGTGGATTTTCGGACGCATGAGAGTGGATTATCGGACGCACAACACACGAGAGTGGATAATCTCCCACTTTTGACCAAGATGCAGGCCAAAAGGGGGGTGCGGACAGAAAGTTGGACCGTGAAGCGGTCCGGACTGGAGGTTCGCATG
>URZB01000224.1 GCA_900552295.1 uncultured Collinsella sp. | reverse complement strand
CGAGATGTAGCTCCGTCTCGTGGGCTCGGAGATGTGTATAAGAGACAGGTTCATGCGTGCTCCTCTCGCGCTCCATTATGCCTGAGGCGACGCACGCCACACACAACAAGCGTGGGTGATTAAGTCGGCCTTAAGCACCCTTGTGCCCGTTCGGGTGCGGATGTGGGCCAAGCGCGCACGCGATGATCGCCGACGCCGGCAAATGATATACTCTAGTTTCAGAAGAGACCATCCCGTCGAAAGCGAAATCTGTGAAGTCCCTCACCTCTTTTGCAAAGCGCTCAGCCCAGCTTGCCGCCGGCTTTGTCTGCGCTATCGCCCTTGCCGCCGGCGTGCCCACCGTCGCCGGCGCCCAAGTGCTCACGACCGACAATGTTTGCGGCAAAACCGCCGATGCGCGCGGCATCACGGCCGAAAACCTGCCCGATATCGATGCGACCAATGCCCTCGTCATGGGCAAAGACGGCACCGTCTACTATGCCCGCGATGCTGACAAACAGGTCAAGATCGCCTCGATCACCAAGGTCATGACCGCAATCCTAACCGTCGAGAATTGCAAGATGGACGAGAAGGTCACGGTGAGCAACGCCGCAGCCACCGTGGGTAATTCGACCGCCGGCTTGCTCGAAGGCGACGAGCTTACCGTGGAGCAGGCACTACGCGGTCTGATGATTCCCTCGGGCAACGACGCCGCCATCGTGCTCGCCGAATATGTGGGCAAGAAGATCGACCCCAAGACCAAAGACGCCGAGGCCACATTTGTGAAGGCCATGAACGAGCGCGCTAAGAAACTCGGCTGCACCGGTACGCTTTTTGAAAACCCGCATGGTCTGGACTTTGATGAGTGGGCTGGCAATATGCACTCAACCGCACACGACGTAGCGCTGATGATGCAGGAGGCCATGAAAAACGACACGATCCGCGAGGTCGTAGCGAGCGAGGATTCCTGGATCGAGGTCACGGGCGCCGACGGCACCGACCATTCGCATTCCATGGACACGCATAACTATTTGCTGGGCCAAGATGGCAACATCGGCGGCAAGACCGGCACCACCGACGACGCAGGCTATTGCTTTACGAGCGCCTACAACCGCGACGGCGACGAGATCTACACCGTTATTTTGAACTCCACCACCACCGATCAGCGCTTTACCAATACCGCCACCCTTGCCAACTGGTACTACGGCCACAAGGTGACGGTCGCAATCGCCAACACGCAGGAAAAGACCGCCAACGGCAACCCGCTTATGGCGCGCATTGGCCAAACCGACTGGACGGATAAGACAATCGACGCCACACTCGCCGATCCTACGGCGCAAGCGACCGTGTTTTCCCTTGCCGGCGAGGTGACCGAAAAGGTTAGCTACGACGATCTTTCGGGCACGGTGCATGTGGGCGACAAGGTGGGCAGTGTTACTCTCAAGCAGGACGGCACCAAAATCGCCGTTATGGACCTGGTTGCCGACGAGGAAGGCTCGGGGCCGAATCCCATTGAATGGCTGCTCGTGAAGCTCGATCGCTTGGGCCGCCGCATCGACAACCGCCCACTTGCGGCAGAGAGCGAGACCGTCGCCAAGGCTCCTGAGGTGTAGAGCGCAAGAATAATCAGCCCACTGAAAGGAGGCGTCCGAAAGGATGCCTCCTTTTTTGAGGGTTCGAATCCCCAGCCTCCTTTCTCCGCACAAAAAAGGGCCCCAAATGGGACCCTTCTTCAAATTCATACTGGCGGAGAGCTGGGGATTCGAACCCCAGATGCCCTTTTGGGGCATACTCGCTTAGCAGGCGAGCACCTTCGGCCTCTCGGTCAGCTCTCCGTAACAGCCGTTCTATAGTAACCAAACAGCCAAGGATGGGCAAGAGGAAATTTTCTAATTGCCTAGCATCCTTTCCTCCTTGGAAGCTTCGCCTACCCCAGCGAGCGGTTGAGGGAGCCGAGCTCGTCGTTACCCATGGTACGCCACATTTGGAAGATGCAACCGCGCGCCAGGAAAAAGAAGCCGTTGTCGACCAGTTGCACAGCGGCATCTGCCAGCTGATTCGTCACGGCGGACACTGGCGGCAGCTCAAGTCCAGCCTTGCGGATGGTCTCGACCGCCTCCTCGAACGTCGGAGGCTCGCTGACGCCCATCTCATTCATAAGGCCCTGCATTTCTTCCAGCGCGCTGCTGCCCGACTCCTCGCCGCGCGGCACCAGACGGTAACAAGCCAGCGCCAGGTCGAGCTGATCGCAATTCCAATAGGCAAACGCCAAGCGATAGAACAGGTAGCCGATTGCAGAACGATCGCTGGCAATACGTAGGCCGTGGCGCGCCACCTCGATAATCTCGTCAAAGCGCTCCAGACGCGCAAGCACGTTGATGAGCGCAAAGTGCGATTGCATGGACGAGCGCGCCAGATCGTAAAGATGGCGCACCTCGGGCAGCGCTCGTTCAAAGTCCTCTTGCTCGGCGTAAAAGCTGCAGATCTCGTGCTGGGCAAAGTACAACGCATCAGGCGCACGAAGGATTCGCACAGAGCGGTCTTCTTCCAACACCGGTAGCACCATGCGCACCAGCTGGTTATCGCAAAACTGCGTTTGAACCGGACCTGTCGCTAAAAGCTCGGCGACGGCGCACTTAGCCTCCAACTCCTCGACAAGACGAGAAAAGCCTTCAAAAGCACCTGTACGGTCGACTTTTGCCTGCTCGCGCAATTCAACAACGCGGGCCACGTATGGGTCGTCGTCCTCTTCCATGACCTCCAACTCGTCAGCCTTATCGGCGAGCAGCAGATCGCGCAGCGCCGGCGGCAGTGTGCGATGGTCATCACGCGGACGAGCATGAACCTCCGCAGGCTCAATCGTCTCCGGAGCGGTTGACTCATACGCCTCAAGCACACGCTTGCACGGCATATCGTCCATGTCCATGCTCTCAAGATCCTTGGCGACAGGCACGCAATCGGCCAGATAGGCCGCGCGCCCAAAGAAATACGTTGCGACAACGCGCTCGCCCCGCTCACTGTCGGGAGCAGCAATCTGCACATAGCAGCGCGTGATGCAGGTGCCCGCGGCAAAACACGCTGCCGCAAGCGTAAGTGCCACGCGCGCATCGTGCTCCGCGGCCCAGATCGCGCGCATGTCCTCGTCCAGCTCGCGCCAGGCGTCATCCTGAGCGTCGTATTCACGTTGTGGCATGGCATCCACGACAGACCGCCCAAACCGAACGAGCATAATCCCCTCGGCAACGTTTGCCCGATAGGTATAGTCGAGCCGTGTGACCACGTTAAGCGCCTCGACAATACGCGCGAAGCGGGTACGCACATCCCACTCACCGCCCGGCTGGCAAGCCACCGTACCCGGT
>URZB01000223.1 GCA_900552295.1 uncultured Collinsella sp. | reverse complement strand
CCTTATCGTCGGCAGCGTCAGATGTGTATAAGAGACAGGTTCAAGGCCTATCTGGGCCTGGGTAACGCGCTGTTCCAGTCGGGCGACTATGCCAACGCGGGTACTGCCTTCCGTCAGGCTGCCATCGACGGCGCCAATCCGGCTCCCGCCGCCGCACTCGGCGAGCTCGGTCGTTGCTTCATTAAGCTCGGCCGTCCGGCGGATGCCGTGGAGACCTACCGCACGGCTATCGACTTTGCCGGCCCCCGCGACGACACGCGTGCGCTCAATGCCGGCATGGGTCAGGCGCTTTCTGCCGCCGGCCGCCCCTCCGACGCACTCGACGCCTTTAACGCCGCTACTGCCGATGGCATCTACCAGCTCACCTCCGAGCAGGCCGATGAGCTTGCCCGCGTGCATGATTCGCTTGCCGCACTGTCTGCCCAGACGGCTATGGCCACGGCTCCGGCGCCCGCGATGGACGCTCCTGCCGTCGATCCGCTCGATCCTACGGGCGCGACCGGTCAGTTTATGCCCGATCCCTCGGACACCGGCTTCTTTACGCTGTCCGAGTCCGAGATGGTCCAGCAGGACCGTCAGGATCGTAAGCAGGCCAAGGTCCGTCGTCGCCATCGCCACACGGGTCTCAAAGTCTTCATCGTGCTGCTTCTGCTCATTTTGATCGCCGCGGGCGGTCTGGGCTTTGCCTACACGCGCGGCTTTGGCTTCCCGTCTCAGGAGTCTGTCGTTTCCGATCTGTTCCAGGCTGCCGGGGACGGTGACACCGCAAAGGCCGAGTCTTGCCTGGCCTCGAGCCTGTCCGAGGACGCCAAGTCGATGATCATCTCTTCGATTCCGCAGGGCGCCACCGTGTCCGTCGAGGGCATGGATCAGTCCATGACCGAGACGACCGCTAAGGTGAAGGCATCGCTGTCCAAGGGCGGCGAGCAGGAGTACACCGTCAAATTCGTGCGCTCCGACAACCATATCGGCTGGGCCGTTGCCTCGCTCGATATGGATTTCTCGGCTGCTGACAACCAGTAGTGACCTTATGGGATTTAGCTTTGCCCGGCGCTTCACCGCAAGTGAGGTGCCGGGCTTGCGCTAGTATGATGAGCTAGTAGTTTTCCAGCAATCATCCAACACATCAGGAGTTGCGTTGTTTTCTTTGATGGATATGTTCTTCGGTAGCTATGCGGGCGATCTTGCCATCGACCTCGGCACCGCAAATACGCTTGTCTCCGTGCGCGGCAAGGGCATCGTCATTCGTGAGCCCTCCGTCGTCGCCATCGACAAGAACGACGAGCGCATCCTGGCGGTCGGTATCGAGGCTAAGCGCATGCTTGGCCGTACGCCCGGCAACATCGTGGCCGTTCGTCCCCTGAAGGACGGCGTCATCGCCGACTTCGATGTTACCGAAGCCATGCTTCGCTACTTTATCGACAAGGCTTCCGAGAAGCGCTATCCGTGGACCCCGCGTCCGCGCGTTGTCGTCTGCGTTCCCTCCGGCGTCACGTCGGTCGAGAAGCGTGCCGTATTTGAGGCCACGATCCAGGCCGGCGCTCGCCAGGCCTACCTGATCGAGGAGCCCATGGCTGCCGCTATCGGCGCCGACCTGCCCGTCGAGGAGCCCACCGGCTCCATGGTCATCGACATCGGTGGCGGTACCACCGAGGTTGCCGTTATCGCCATGGGCGGCATCGTCGTCTCGCAGTCCATCCGTATTGCCGGTGACGAGTTCGATCAGGCCATCCTCACGCACGTTCGCGATGCCTACAACCTGGCCATCGGCGAGCGTACGGCAGAGGACATCAAGATCAAGGTCGGCTCCGCCGTGCCGCTCAAGGACGAGCTCGACGTCGAGGTCAACGGCCGCGACGTGATCACCGGTCTGCCCAAGACTGTGCGCATCGAGAGCGAGGAGATCCGTCGCGCGCTCAACAAGCCGCTCGACGAGATGGCCAAGGCCGTCAAGGACGCCCTCGACGCTACGCCTCCCGATCTTGCCTCTGACCTTATGTACTACGGCATTTTGCTGACCGGTGGTGGAGCTCTGCTACGCGGTCTCGACGTACGCCTGCGCGATGAGACCGGTGTTTCGGTCAACGTCAGCCCCACGGCGCTCGATAACGTCGTTAACGGCTGTGCCCGCGTGCTCGAGGCCAATGCGTTTGATGGTGGCTTCGTCCAGACCAATGCTTAATTTCCAAAAGGTGGATTCCATTTGGCACGATCTTCGGGTTTCTCCACAAATCTGAATACCAAGCGACAATCAACGGGTATGCGCCCGTTGATTGTTTTCAGCCTGATTTCGGTGTTGCTGCTCACGTTTTACATCCGCGAGGGCGAGGCGGGACCGATTCATGCCGTGCGTTCGGGCGTAACGACGATTACCTCGCCGGTGCGCTTTGTGGGTTCGGCTGTGGCGGCTCCTTTCAATGCCATTGGCAACGTGTTCTCTAACCTTACGGCGTCGCAGGACACGCTCGACGAGCTCAAGAAGCAAAACGAGGAGCTGACCTCTAAGGTTGCTGAGCTCTCCGAGGCTCAAAAGACCGCCGAGCGTCTGGAGGGGCTGGTCGGGCTGCAGTCGACCTACAACCTCAAATCGACCGCTGCTCGTATCGTTGGTGCCTCGGGCGATGCCTGGACTTCGACCGTTACCATCGACAAGGGCTCTGCCGACGGCCTTACCATCAACATGCCCGTGACGAGTTCGGCCGGTGTTATCGGCCAGATCATCGAAGTCTCGGCTAAGACGTCCACCGTGCGCCTGATTGGCGACGAGAACTCGGGCGTGTCCGCTATGGTGCAGGACACGCGCGCCCAGGGCATGCTGCAGGGTCAGGCTGACGGCACGCTGCGTCTTGAGTACGTGAGCGTCGACTCCGATGTTAAGGTTGGCGATATCATCGTGACCTCGGGCATCGGTGGCGTGTTCCCCAAGGGCCTTCCGCTTGGCACCGTCTCGTCGGTTGAGAAATCGGCAAACGACGTGTACTACACCATTGTGGTACGCGCTCAGACCACGGCCGAGAACAACGAGGAAGTGCTGGTCATTACCTCGCTGACCGACGAACAGTCGGCTTCGGATGAGGACGTGAGCACCGCTAATAGCACGCCGCAGGGAACGTCGCGCGATGCTGCGACCAAGACGAAGGACGAGAGTTCGGATGACAGTTCCGACACGTCCGAGACGACCGATTCTGGCTCGAACGAATAGGGGGCATGTCCATGGATCTACACGAGCAGGGGATGAGCTCCCGTACGTTTGTGATCGCCGCCATCGTGTGCGTGCTGCTGCAGGCAGGCCTGGCCCCTGTCTCTTATACACATCTCCGAGCCCACGAGACGGAGCTA
>URZB01000222.1 GCA_900552295.1 uncultured Collinsella sp. | reverse complement strand
GAGGTGGCGGGCACGTCGAGCTCGGTCTCGGGCGTGATGCGGGCGCGGTCGGCGGCGTCGCCGGGGGCGGAGGCGCGGCGCTCGGGGAAGCGCTCGGCCATGGTGTCCATGGCGGCTTCGAACGCGTCTGCCACGCCAGTAAACTGCTCGTCCAAGCCCTCGACCTCAACGGCCTCGGTGGGAGCGGCGGCAAGCTCGTCAGAGAGCTCGAGCTTGGTCTGATTCATCTTCAGCCAGCCCCAAGTGGCGGCCGGCATCGCGTTGACCTGCTCAAGGGCGGTAGCAGCGGTGTTCGTGGTCTGTTTCATTATCCGATCGCTCCTTCCATCTCGAGCTTGATCAGGTTGTTCATCTCGACGGCGTACTCCAGCGGCAGCTCCTTGGAGACCGGGTTGGCAAAGCCGTTGACGATCATGGTACGGGCCTCTTCCTCCGAGATACCGCGGCTCATCAGGTAGAACACCTTGTCGTCGCCGATGCGGCCGATGGTGGCCTCGTGGCCGATGTCGACGTTCTTGGCGCGGATGTCCATGGCCGGAATAGTGTCGGAGCGGCTTTGGTCGTCGAGCATCAGCGACTGGCAGCTCACGGTTGCCTTGGAGCCCTCGGCCTTGGGTGTCGCCACGATAGAGCTGCGGAAGGTCTGGATGCCGCCGCTCTTGGAGATGCCCTTGGTCTCGACCGTAGCCGAGGTCTCGGGCGCGTTGAGCACGACCTTGCAGCCGGTGTCGAGGTTCTGACCGGCGCCGGCAAAGGTGATGCCGGTAAAGCTCGAGCGGGCGCGGCGGCCATTGAGCACGCTCATGGGGTAGAGGTAGCCCACGTGGCTGCCGAAGGAGCCGCTGATCCACTCGATGTCGCCGTCCTCGTCCACGCGCGCACGCTTGGTGTTGAGGTTGTACATGTTCTTGGACCAGTTCTCGATGGTCGAGTAGCGCAGGTGCGCACGCTTGCCCACAAAGAGCTCGACGGCGCCGGCGTGGAGGTTTGCCACGTTGTACTTGGGCGCGGAGCAACCCTCGATAAAGTGCAGGTCGGCATCGTCCTCGACGATGATGAGCGTGTGCTCAAACTGGCCGGCGCCCTTGGCGTTAAGGCGGAAGTAGCTCTGCAGCGGGAAATCGAGCTTGGTGCCCTTGGGCACGTAGACAAACGAGCCGCCCGACCATACGGCGCCGTGCAGGGCCGCAAATTTGTGGTCGGTGGGCGGGATGAGCGTCATAAACTTCTCGTGGATGAGCGGCTCCCACTGCGGGTCGTGCAGGGCCTCCTCGATGCCGGAGTAGACGATGCCCATCTTGGACGCCGTGTCCTGCATGTTGTGGTAAACCAGCTCGGAGTCGTACTGCGCGCCGACGCCCGCCAGGTAGCTGCGCTCGGCCTCGGGGATGCCCAGGCGCTCAAAGGTGTTCTTGATGTCGTCGGGCACCGACTCCCAGTCGTGCTTTTGATCGGTGTTGGGCTTGACGTAGGTGACGATGTTGTCCATGTCCAGGCCCTCGATGGAGGGGCCCCACGTCGGATCTGGGAAACGGTTGAAGATCTCGAGGGACTTGAGGCGCAGGTCGAGCATCCACTGCGGCTCGTCCTTCTTGGCGCTGATCTCGCGCACGATGTCGGGCGTGATGCCGGCGTCGAGGCGCTCGAATCCCTCCTCGCCATAGGTGAAGTCGTAGAGGCTGCGGTCGATGTCCGCGACCTCGGTGCGGTTCTTGGTCATTGCGTCGCCCCTTTACGCCTGCTGCTCGGCAGCGGCAGACTCGGCCTGGGCGCGCTGCTCGGCGGCCCCGCGCTCGAAGGTCTCAAAGCCGTTCTTGTCGATCCAGGGGATGAGCGAGGCGTCGTCCTCGCGCACGATGTGGCCCTTGACCATAACGTGGACGCGGTCGACATCCAGGTGCTCCAAAATGCGCGTGTTGTGCGTGATGATGAGCATGGAGCCGTCGCAGCTCTTGCGATACGCGTCCATGCCGTGGCTGACGGTGGACAGGGCGTCGACGTCCAGGCCGGAGTCGGTTTCGTCCAGGATGGCGAGCTTGGGCTGCAGCAGCAGGAGCTGGAGCATCTCGACCTTCTTCTTCTCGCCGCCCGAGAAACCTACGCCCAGCTCGCGGTTGAGGTAGGCGGTATCCATGTTGAGCTCGGCCGCGAGCTCCTTGACGCGACGGCGGAATTCCTTGCCCTTCATCTCCAGGCCAGGGCGGCCGGCGATGCTGGCGCGCAAAAAGCTTGACAGTGGCACGCCGGGGATCTCGACCGGGGCCTGGAAGCTCAGGAACAGGCCGGCGCGCGAGCGCTTGTCGGTGGTGAGCTCGGTGATGTCCTGGCCGTCAAAGACGATGCGGCCGTCGTTGACCGTGTAAACGGGGTCGCCCATGACCAGGTGGCCGAGGGTGGACTTGCCGGCGCCGTTGGGTCCCATCAGCACGTGGGTCTCGCCGGCGGCGACGTTAAGGCTGACGTTGTGGAGGATGGTCTTCTCGTCCACGGAGGCGGTCAGACCTTCGATGGAAAGCAGCGGATTTGCGCTCATGCTGTCCCTCTCTGTATATGGTGTACTCATAGGTGTACTAAACCCTAGGAATCTTCTCGGAATAAAGTTACTATGGGTTCGGCGTTAGTCAAGGGAAAACCCGACTAATCCACTCGACTTTTCAAATTCTGGGACAAAATAACCTGTTGTGTTTGTCCCACTTACTTAAGATTTGGGACAAACAAACCTGGTTATGTTGTCCCAGATGCGATGGGAGGGTAGGTATGCTCATTTCTTCCAAGGGCCGCTATGCCCTCCGGCTGATGATCTATATCGCGGCGCTCGGTGACGCCGAGGGCAAGATTGCTCTGCGCGAGGTTGCCGACCGCGAGCGTATCTCGCAAAAGTATTTGGAGCAGCTGGTGCGTCCGCTTATGAAGGCTGGCTTGCTTAAGAGCGTGCGCGGCAAGGGCGGCGGCTACATGATGGCCAAGGACCCGGTCGAGGTGCGTGCTGGCGACATCCTGCGCGCTGTCGAGGGCAGCACGGCACCCGTGGCGTGCGACGGCATCGACAACAGCTGCACCCGCAGCGATTTGTGCTCGACCGTCAAGTTCTGGCGCGGCCTGGACGACGTGATCGAAAAGTACGTCGACGGCGTGACGTTGGCCGACCTTGCCGCCGTCCCCGAGATTAACTTCGACATCAAACTGTAGGTTGAGCGCAATTCTTTAAGATTTCGCGGAGGGTTGTTGCCGTTTACCGAGGGGTTGTTGTGCAACAACGGCCGAGCTGCAATACTAATTCTATCTTTGCAAACTGCACTTTAACTACACCAATGCAGGGAGGATCTTATGCAGCCCAAGCATTCTGCTA
>URZB01000221.1 GCA_900552295.1 uncultured Collinsella sp. | reverse complement strand
GGTACAGCACGCCTTTACTCATACGTCGCCCCCAATTTCCCGATAACTGCATCGGCGCCCGACGTGCGGAAAAGCTCGCGGCGCTCGGCGTCGAACACGACCGCGGCGATGTCGCATGCGCCCGCCGCGCGACGGCGCAACCTGTCCTCGATTGCCGTAGCGAGCGAGGCGCGCGCAGCGTCCCCCACGCCGGCGGCCTCGATTACCTCGAGTGCCGCCGTGGTCGTGACGGACGTCATGATCTCGCGCACGGTCTTCGCGCCCGCGCCGGCCATGGCCGCGTGGGCGGCCAGAATCTCCGCGCGGCAGTCGGCGGTACGCGAATGGGTGTCCATGATGCCGCCCGCGACCTTCACCAACTTGCCGATGTGTCCCACAAGAAGGACATTGGTAAATCCCTCGCGAATGCAGCAATCAATCGCGTCGCCCACAAAGTTGGAGATGAAGACCACCGGCGCACCGTTTAGGTGGAAATGCCCCGAGATGAACTGCCCGCCGTAGTTGCCGGGCGTGAGCACGACTCCGCGCCGCCCCATAGCCGCATGCTGCCGAATCTCGAGCTCGATGCTGTCACGCAAGGCAGCGAGGCTGCGCGGCTCGACGATGCCCGTCGTTCCCAGGATGGAGATGCCGTCCTCTATCCCCAGGTGCGGGTTGAAGGTCTTTTCGGCAAGGGCCACACCCTCGGGTACCGAAATCGTCACAGCAATGTTTCCAGAAAAGCCGTGCGCGGCGCACACCTCACGCACCGCCGAAGTAATCATCGCGCGCGGCGTCGCGTTGATGGCGGCCGCCCCCACCGGCTGCTCGAGCCCGGGCAACGTCACGCGCCCCACGCCCACGCCGCCATCGACGGAAACTTCCGATTCGTGCGCGGGCACGTCCTTGCTGCCCGCAGTACCCGTGCCCGACCCCGCATGTTCCACGCGCGCGTACACGAGCACGCCGTCGGTCACATCGGCGTCGTCGCCTGCATCCTTTCGCACGGCGCACTGGGAGCACCCCTCGCCGATGTATGCATCGACCACGTCCGTCTCGACGGGCAGCCCGCCGGGGGTGACGATCGACACGCGGCCGACGGGCTTTCGTGACAAGAGCATCTCGCAGGCCGCCTTCGCCGCGAGCGCGGCGCAACTCCCCGTGGTATAGCCGCAGCGCAGGCGGGTCGTCCCGGTATATATGTAGTGCTCGAAGGCCACGCTAGCTGCTCGCCTTCCGATACCCCGTGGCAAACGAAGGGTCGTAAAGCTTGCTGCGCTCGTACGACTCCGCTTGCGCGCCGTCGTGCGCAAGCCCGCCGCGAGCTCCGAGCACGCGGCCCACCACCACGAGCGCCGTGCGGTCGATGCCCTCTCGCGCGCCCGCATCGGCGAGCGTGCCCACTGTGCATCGCACCACGCGCTCCTCAGGCCAGGTCGCCTTGTACACGAGCGCCGCCGGCTCGTCGGAGCTGCGGCCCGCGGCCAAAAGCTCGGCGGAAAGCTCGGCGAGCATACCCGAGCTCAGGAAGATGACCATAGTCGAGCCGCTTTCCGCCATGGTGCGCATGCCCTCGCCCGCGGGCATGGGGGTGCGCCCGGAAAGCCGCGTGATCACGACCGACTGGCTGATTCCCGGCAGCGTGTATTCCTGGCGAAGCGCCGCCGCGGCACCGCAAAAGCTCGACACGCCGGGCACCACCTCGTAGTCCACGCCGCGCGCGTCGAGTGCGTCCATCTGCTCCTGGATGGCGCCGTATAGGCACGGGTCACCCGTGTGCAGGCGCACCACTTCCTCGCCCCGCGCATCCGCCGCACACATCACGTCGAGCACTTCCTCCAAGGTCATGTGCGCGCTGTCGTAGACGACGCAGGATTCCTTGCAATCGGCGAGCAGCTCGGGGTTCACAAGGCTCCCCGCCCAAACGACCACGTCGGCCGCGCGCAGAAGGCGCGCCCCGCGCAGCGTGATAAGGTCGGCGGCGCCCGAGCCTGCGCCAACGATATGAATCATCCGAGCCTTCCCTTCCCGTTTCTCATCGCAACCGTTTACGCCGCCCTTCGCACAGCGGGCAAAACACGGCGCCCGCAGCGGCAATCGGCGCAAATACGCAGGCAGGAGGCGCAATGCCGCCCGCCCTGGCTTTGACACGTTCACAAGTGCCCACTATCATAGTAAAAGTTTCGGCAACGAGCATATGACAATCGGATAAAAGGAAATGACCGGCGCGGCGCCCGCACAGCCCGCGCTGGCTTGCGAAGGGAACCAGGTGGGAATCCTGGGCAAGGGACATTACTGTATAGGACGCGCGGGCGAACTGCCTCGCGCCCCAAGCCAGACTGCTTCGCCTTTTCCTCACGGCATCGCCGTGGCGTTAGCTCCTTGTGAACCCCGAGGGGTGCGCTTTTCTTTCGCTTGTGCCGACAAGCAACTGTCGCCGGGGGACCGGCAAACCGAGGAAAGGAAAAACCATGTCCGACCAGATGTCACGCCGCGGCTTCATGGGCGCCGCAGCAACCGGAGCCGTCGCGCTCGCCGGATTCGCGCTCGCGGGCTGCTCCAGCACCTCCGCGAGTTCCGAGAAATCGAGCGAAAAGGAGAAGGCCGTGAAGCCGGTCATCCTCGTCACGAGCTTCGGCACGAGCTACAACGACTCGCGCCACATCACCATCGGCGCCATCGAAGACGCTATCCGCGAGAAGTACTGGCAGGACTACGACATCCGCCGCGCCTTCACCGCGCAGATCATCATCGACAAGCTGAAGAAGCGCGACGGCATCACGATCGACAACATGACCGAGGCGCTCGACCGCTGCGTGGAAGACGGCGTGAAGGAAATTGTCGTGCAGCCGACGCATCTCATGGCTGGCCTGGAATACGCCGACGTGAAAGACGAGCTCGACAAGTACGCCGACAAGTTCGACAAGATCTCGCTCGGCGACCCGCTGCTCACCTCCGACGACGACTACAAGAAGGTGGCCGCAGCCATTAAGGAGAACATGGCGTCCTTCGACGACGGCAAGACGGCGCTGTGCCTCATGGGCCACGGCACCGAAGCCGATTCCAACGCCGACTATGCCAAGATGCAGGAAGTGTTCAAGAACGAGGGCTTGACGCAGTTCTTCGTCGGCACCGTCGAGGCTGAGCCGACCTGCGAGGATGTTATCGCCGCCGCGAGCGCCGCAGGGTACAAGAAGGCCGTGCTCGCGCCGTTCATGGTGGTCGCGGGCGACCACGCGAACAACGACATGGCAGACGAGACCGACCCCGACAGCTGGGCTGCAAAGTTCATGGCCGCTGGCTTCGAAGTGACGTGCCTGCTCCAGGGTCTGGGACAGAACGCCGCGGTCGACGACATCTACGTCTCGCACG
>URZB01000220.1 GCA_900552295.1 uncultured Collinsella sp. | reverse complement strand
GCGTAAGCACGGGCGCATCGTTGATGCCGTCGCCCACAAAGGCGAGCTTGCCCTTGCCACTCTCGGTTGCAAGCAGCGCCTCGACGCGCTCGACCTTATCGCCCGGCAGCAGCTGCGCGTGGAACTCGTCGAGACTGAGTTGCTTGACCACAGACGCCGCAACCTCCTCGCGGTCGCCCGTGAGCATGACGGTGCGCTTGACACCGGCGGCGTGCAGGTCGCGAATCGTTTGCTCAGCATCGGCCTTGACGGTGTCTGCAATCACGATGTGGCCGGCGTACACGCCGTCAACGAGCACATGCAGAATCGTTCCGACGACCTCGCAATCGGGCGCTTCGACTCCGGCCGCGGCGAGCATCTTTGCGTTGCCAACGACGACGTGCTTGCTGTCGATGGTTGCCGTCACGCCATGGCCCGCGTCGTTGGTGGAGTCGCTTACGCGCTTGGGGTCGACCTCGCCCTGGTAGGCGACACGTACGGACTGCGCGATGGGGTGATCGGAGAACGACTCAGCAAGGGCTGCGACTTCAAGCAGCGATTGCTCGGTATAGCCTGCCTCGGGGTGTACCGCGACCACCGAGAACGTGCCGTTGGTGAGGGTGCCCGTCTTGTCAAAGACGACGGTGTCCACGTCGGCGAGCGTCTCGAGGTAGTTAGAACCCTTGATGAGAACGCCCAGCTTGGACGCGCCGCCGATGCCGCCAAAGAAACTGAGCGGCACGCTGATCACCAACGCGCACGGGCAGCTGACGACCAAGAAGGTCAGGCCGCGCAGAATCCAGTCGGACCAGGCACCGGTGACCAGGCCACCGCCGAGCGCGAGAACCGCGGCAGCGCCGGTGACGGCGGGCGTGTAGATGCGGGCAAAGCGCGTGATGAAGTTCTCGGTGCGTGCCTTCTTTTCGCTGGCATTCTCCACGAGCTCCAGGACGCGTGCGACGGTGGACTCGCCAAAGGGCTTGGTGGTGCGCACGTGGATGAGCCCCGTCATGTTGATGCAGCCGCTGATGATATCGTCTCCGGTTTTGGCCGGGCGGGGGACCGACTCACCGGTAAGGGCGGCGGTGTCGAGCTGGGTTTCGCCCTCGACGATGACGCCGTCGATGGGCACGCGCTCGCCGGGCTTGACCACGATCACGGTGCCGACCGCGATGTCATCGGGGAAGACCTGTTCGAGTGAGCCGTCGGGTTGCTCGACGTTGGCGTAGTCGGGTGCTATGTCCATCATGGCGCTGATCGATTTACGGCTCTTGCCCACGGCGTATGCCTGGAACAGCTCGCCGACCTGGTAGAACAGCATGACGGCGGCGCCTTCGGCCATGTGCGGGTCGGTATCGGGGAAGAGCACCATGGCAAACGCGCCGATGGTCGCGACGGCCATAAGGAAACTCTCGTCGAAGGCCTTGCCGCGGCGGATGTTATTGAATGCCTTTTGCAGCACGTCGTAGCCGGCAATCAAAAACGGTATGAGGAACAGCATAAAGCTGGCGTAGATGTCGCCCGGGGTACCGAATGCGGCGGTGAGGGTGCCGAACTCATCGAGGGCGTACACCACGGCAAAAATGCCCAGCGCTACCACGATGCGGTTGCGCTTATGCTCAAGGGACTCTTTCTTCTTACGCTTCTTCTTTTTCTTTTTGGGATCGGCGGTGGTCATGACTCGTATCCTCCCATTTGAATGAATGAACACTCGCTCATATAATTTCGCGAGCAAAGGCCGCGGCAAGCGCGGCCTTGCAGGTTGGCGTAAACCCGGGCTAGAGAATGATCTCGCAGTCCGGCTCGGCGTCGGCCGTAAACTCTACAACGCGGTTGAGTACCTCGTCGAACTCGGCGTCATCGGCTTCGAGCGTCAATTTTTGGGTCATGAAGTTGACGGACACGGATTTGACGCCCTCGAGCTTGGCCAGCTCGTCCTGAAGCTCGCGCGCACAGTTGGCGCAGTCGATTTCGTCGAGCTTGAACTGCTTTTTCATGGGGGTTCCTTTCTCTGTATTTGCGGCTTGGGTGCAGGCCGCGCTGGTACCGTGGTTGGTCGCTATTCGCAGATGTGGCTCATGCCTTGGTTGAGCATGGTGTAGACGTGGTCGTCGGCGAGCGAGTAGAGGATATTGCGCCCGTCGCGCCGGAATTTAACCAGGTGCGACTGCTTGAGTGTGCGCAGCTGGTGCGACACCGCGGACTGCGAGGTTTCGGTCGCTTCGGCGATGTCTGCCACGCAGAGCTCGCGGCCCATGAGGGCATAGAGGATCTTGATGCGCGTGGTGTCGCTGAAGACCTTGAACAGGTCGGCGAGGTCGTAGAGAAGCTCCTCGTCGGGAAGGTCCTCGGGCGAGCAGGTGGTCGGGATCGCGGGTTCGGTGGCCTCGATGTCGAGTTTCGTTTCATCAACGCGGATGCTCATTGCAATATCCTTTCATATGAACATGCGCTCATATAATTTACTTTCGATTATATGAGTGCATGTTCATATGTCAATGACGTTCAGGTAATTCGTTGTACAAAATGATGGGGAATAGTGGACGAGATCCCGGACTGAGCGTTTTTTGATAGTCGATGCCAAGGTGGGTACCCTCGTGCCGTGCAAAAAAATGGAGTATTCTGCAACTATAGGGGGTCCGCTAATTTATTGCAGGTCATATAATGCAGTTCAAGAGTTATCTTAGGGTGTTAATCCGATGAGTTCTTCCTCAAATGTTGCCTAACGCTCTCACGCAAGAGTGATTTCGCTTCACATTTGGATCCACTCGAGGGTGATAGACACCCGACCCTGCTGAATACTCGCAATTTTGCACGTCGCTAGGGTACCCACCTTGTTAGCCGGCCTAGTCTCCGGCCCCGAAGACCCTGCCCTCGGGCGCGAGGCTGCTTGTTTGGGCAAATGATGGGCTGTCGGATTCGACAGTCTGCATGTCATCGATTGCCGGAACTTCATTAATTGTCGGGTCATCCAGCGTGATGCCTTCGAGCGTTGCTTTTTCGAGGTCGATTCGTTGACGCTCTTCGGAATCCTGGCGAAGCTGCTTCTGAATTCGCTTTTTCTCTTCTATAAACCTTCTGAGCACAAACTGTCTCAGGTCCTCTTGCATGATTTGAAAGTCTTTTGGCAGACGCGAGGGGCGTACGCCCTCTTTCCGCTGGATTGCTTCCATGACCCTAACGAAAGAGCTGGCATGCATAAAGGAATAACGACTGACGGTGATGATTCCGTACCCCATGGACGCAAGTGCATTCTTGCGCTCCTCATCGATGGCGCGGTCTTCTTCCGCGTCATGATAAAAACCGTTGTATTCAATGTCTGTGCGAGATTTCTTTAGATACGCATCCATAAGGGGGTGCGGACAGAAAGTTGGACCGTGAAGCGGTCCGGACTGGAGGTTCGCATG
>URZB01000219.1 GCA_900552295.1 uncultured Collinsella sp. | reverse complement strand
GGCCGCGACGGCTTCGTAAATATCCGGCGTCTTGTCCATGAGCTTCTCGATCTCGTAGAACTCATCAACGTCCTGCTCGGTCACAAACGTAATGGCCCAGCCCAGCTCGCCGGCGCGGCCCGTACGGCCAATGCGGTGGATATAGTCGGTCGGCTCGGCCGGCACGTCAAAGTTCACGACGTAGCGCACGTCGCTAATGTCGATGCCGCGGGCGAGCACGTCGGTTGCCACCAACACGTCGACGGTACCGTCGCGGAAGGCCGAGAGTGCGCGCTCGCGCTGGGCCTGGCTGCGGTTGCCGTGAATCGCGGCGGCCTTGATGCCCTTACGCTCCAGACGGCGGCAGCAGCTGTCGGCGCGGTGCTTGGTGCGCATAAAGACGATAGTGCGCTCCGGGCCCTCCTTCTTGAGGAACTCGGGCAGCAGGTTGTTCTTGGCCTCGATGGACACCGGGAACACAAACTGGTCGACGGTGTCGGCGGTCGACGTGGCGGGCGCGATCTCCACGCGGGCCGGGTCGCTCACCAGGTCGGTGATCTCGCCCACGGCCTCCTCGTCGAGCGTCGCCGAGAACAGCAGCGTCTGGCGCTCGGCCGGCGTCTCGCGCACAATGCGGCGGACGGCGGGCAAAAAGCCCATATCGAGCATGCGGTCGGCCTCGTCGAGTACCAGCACTTTGACCTCGCCCAGGTGGCAGGCACCCTGCTCGATCAGATCGACCAGACGGCCCGGCGTTGCGACCAGGATGTCGCAGCCGTACTTAAGTGCCGCGGTCTGCGGCTTGTAGCTCACGCCGCCCACGACGGTCACGGCAACATGGCCGGTGACGTCGGCGATTTTGCTTGCGACCTCGTCGATCTGCTGGGCAAGCTCGCGCGTAGGGGTGATGACGAGCATCACGGGGCCACGGCCGTTGCCCTCGGGCTTTTTAACACCGCGACGGCGGTTGCGGCCGCCGCGCTCGCGCACGGGTTTGGGAGGAGCGATGTGCTCCAGATTGTTCATGGTCGGCAGCAAAAAGGCAGCCGTCTTGCCGGTGCCGGTCTGAGCGGCGGCAAGCAGATCACGGCCCTCGAGCACCACGGGGATGGAGCCGGCCTGAACAGGCGTTGGCGCCGTGTAGCCCAGGTTCTCGATAGCACGGAGCATCTCGTCGGAGAGGCCCAGCTCGTCAAAGGCGGGCAGGCTCTCGGTAGCGGAATCGACGGCCTGGGCAGCATTGGCCTCATCGGCGGCATCGAAGGCAGCCTGGGTCATAGCCTCGCGGGCCTCGTCCAGAATCTCGGCGTCCGTGACGTCGGATACAGAATTACGCATATGTTGTTGTTCCTTATCTGCACGCGCAATGGGCACGGCATGCGGCCGCGCGGGCGTGCTTGGTAGTGCGCTAATACATACAAAAACAGGTGCGCACAGAGAGGACGTTGCTCAGCACGCTGGCGATCGCTTTGGCAGCCCTATCACGCGCCGTCCAGACGCAGCAGCTCTAAGCGATGGAGCAGATTCGCCGCCGGTTAGTATACCCGTACTCCGTATGCCCCCACGTAAACCACAGATGACGAGGCGGACGAGGTGGGCCCGGCTGATTGTCTCAATCTGTAACAGTTACAGGGCAAATCTTCCTCTACGTGTTACAGATCGAGACAAACGGTCGACACGGTTCGCAAACGTCTCAATCTGTAACAGTTACCGAGTAAAATCGGTCCTAATTGTTATAGATCAAGACAGAGGGGGATTTCCGTCCAGTCCAAACCAAATCTCTCAGTCTTCCTGCAATTTCGAACATGTGGCCTATAATGTTGCTTTGGTTACGCTATATATTGCGCGGCCATTTAATACGTCGCCCACCGGGGGCCATTAATTCCTATCGCCATATTGGCTAGGAAGCAATCAAAGGAGGTATCCGTGGCAGCAGAGACGCCTTGCTCGGTCCTCTATAACGATATTCGCTCGTTCGGCGGTCTTAAACATCTCGAGATCGCCCGAATGCTTATCAATGGAAACTCTTATCTCGGCAGTACCCTGCTCGAGAAATGCTCTTCCAACCGCTCGTATCTCACCCGTTACATCGTCCATCGCAAGCCTGACCAGTGCGCGCCCGCCATCTACAGCGACTTTACCGTCACCACGCTCAACCTTTCCGCGGCAATCTGCAGCAAGCTCGGCGGCGGCGAGTCCGCCTATCGGGCAATCGCCGAGCACTATCGCGGTCCGGCCGCCAACGAAATGATGTCGGCTCTCACCAGCTACAAGCTGGACAGCCGCCTATATGCAAATGCCCTCAATCGCATCGACAACTTTGACGGCAATACCGTGCGCGAGAAAAGCACGCTTTACCTTATGCTCTTTGTGGCAACGGGGGCGCTCGCCGATCCCGTTCAGGGCGTGGCCACCGTCGAGCGCTTTTGCGACAGCAAGACGGGCGGGCACTTTGGCACCACCGAAACTACCGTCGGACGTGGCTTTATGAGCAGCCTGGAGCAGCCGCGCACCGTCGCCCCCAACCTCGGTCTGCTCAGAACCCATGCCGACAACTGCGCCGACATGCAAATCCATCCCCTCACACGCGATCCGCGCGGCACCGTAATTGGTTCTTTGCCCAAAACCTCGCCCAGCATCACCGATGTGGGCGCCGACGCATCGCGCGAGCATCTTCGCATTTGGCTTGAGGGTGAGCACTGGTACGCCCAGGGCCTTGGATCGACCAACGGCACGGTACTCGAATCGGGTGCAGGCGACGGCGATATTGTGATTGAGCCGCCGCGCGACCAACGCGAGCCCGGCAAGATCTATCCCCCAGTGGAAATCGAAAACAGCGACAGGCTCCATCTGGGTCTCTACACGACATTCCTTGTCATTGTGGACTAGCGCGGACGGCGATCGGAAGACGGTCGCCGTCCGTCTTTCATCTTCTACCTTCTGCGTCGTAAACGACAATGCTCAGCGGTATACGTGGGCAGTGCGGCTATCATGGTACTTTACCGATATCCGCACTGCTCACGTATACGTGCGGCAACCCATGCCAGACAAAGGAACGCCATGGATACTACCGATAGCGCCTATGGCGACAAACTCATCCGTCTCGATACGTTCGATACCGCCGTGGCGGTCGACCCCAGCGCCGAGGACGACGCCAAACGTCGGTTTATGACGCTTATTCTCCAGACGGCCCACCGCAACAACGGCAACATCGGGCACGTGCTGCGCGCGACCAACACGAGCGGCGAGGTCTTTGCCGTCAAGCTACTCAAGGACAACGCTATCCTTTCCGGCCAAGCCCCCGACCGCTCCGCCGAGCAATCGGCCGCGCACCTGGCCAACACCGCTGCGCTGTTCGAGGAGTACCGTCATCTGTGTATCGTCTCGCACCTGCGCGGATTTCCGCGCGTCTATGG
>URZB01000218.1 GCA_900552295.1 uncultured Collinsella sp. | reverse complement strand
CCCGCCAGCCTGATTGGCCAGGTCCATCAGAATCTGCGTACGCTCGCGCGCCTGGCTGTTCTCGTAGGTCACATCCTGAACTGCCGGGTCGTGTTCAATATCCATAAAGTGCTGTTCCACGGCCGCGTGAATCGAAACCTCACGGAAGCCCACGCCCAGGTCGCGGGCGAGCGACTCGGCATTCGACTTGGTGCGATGCGTCGTGCCAAAACCTGGCATGGAGACCGCCGTGATACCCGTGCGCGGCAGCCCCAGCGCATCGAAGGCACGCACGGTCACAAGCAGTGCCAGCGTGGAATCGAGACCGCCCGAAAGGCCGATAACGGCCGCCTTGGTGCCCGTATGGGCAAGGCGGGTCTTGAGGCCCGCGGTCTGCAGGTCGAGGATGGTCTCGCAGCGCTCAGCCAGGTCACCATGGTCGGCAGGCACGAAGGGCGCGCGAGGGAAAACGCGGTCGATATCGCAGGCATCGCGCAGGACAGGTTCGTCTGCCAGCACGCCCTCAAACGAAAATTCAACGGTCGTGGCCTCCGGCGCATCGTCCGCGCGCGTCCACGTCGTCGAGCGACGGCGCTCGGCAACCAGACGGTCAAGATCGACATCGGCGACGGCCATATCGCAGGTAAGCAGTTTGGTGGCGGCGAGCTTGGAGCCGTTTTCGTAGATAAGGTTCTCGCCTGCAAAGACCATATCGGTCGTGGACTCGCCCTCGCTCGCGTCCGCGTAGGCATAGGCGCAGTACAGGCGCGCGCTCTGATTGGAGATAAGGCTGCGGCGGTAATCTGCCTTACCGATAATCTCGTCCGAGGCCGACGGGTTGAGAATCACCGTCGCACCGGCAAGCGCCATCTCGGTCGAAGGGGGCGCCGGCACCCACAGGTCCTCGCAGACTTCAACGCCCAGCACCATATCCTCGGCACCCTCATCACAGCAGCGGTAGACAAGCCCCGAACCCAGCGGAACCGGACCCTGACCGGCAAATTCAACCCACACGGGATCCGCAGGCGACGGAGCAAACCAGCGACGCTCATAGAACTCGCCATAGTTGGGCAGATACTTCTTGGCCGTGAGGCCCAAAAGCTCGCCCGCGCAGCACACGGCGGCACAGTTGTAGATATTCTCGGCAACCGCAACGGGAAGACCGATGGTAAAGACGATCGGCAGCTCACGGGTTTCATCGAGGATATGCACCAGAGCAGCCTCGCAGGCATGCAGCAGTGTGCGGTTATGGAACAGATCGGCCGCGGTATAGCCAGTCAGATTAAGCTCGGGCAACACCAACGCGCGAACGCCACGCCCGGCAGCATCGCGAACAGCCGCCAGCGCAACCTCGGCATTGCCCTCGACATCGGCCACGCGAATCTGCGGCGACGCCGCCGCCACACGCAAAAAGCCATCAGACTGAGAAAGGTGAAGATTCATAAGAATGCTCCCGTGCGTAGACGCCATTCACAACAATTAGCAAGTCCTATTGTAGTTCAACCGCCGGGTGTAACCGCATCCCACCAACTTGGTGAGCAATTGATGAGTTGATGGTATCTGTTAAATGTCACGTACGATTCACATCTGGTGGGTACCCTGATGGCTACACGAAACGAAGCAGATTTACACCGGGAGGACCCCGTATGACAACCAAGTACACCGACGCGCCGCGCACGCGCGTCATGACGCCGGCATCGCTCAACAACGGCGTGCACGAGAACCATTCCATCGGACAGACCATGGCCATCGCGCCCAAAAAGGGTCTGTTCGACGACATTTCCATTCCCCAGATCATCGCCGGCGCCGCAGCTGCCGCCACGAGCGTGGCGCTTGCTTCAAAGATCGGCATTGCCGGCTCGGTGATTGGTGCCGCCGTGAGTTCAGTCATCACTGTTGTGTCCTCGCAGGTCTATCGCCACTTTATCTCCGCCAGCGCCGAAGCAATTAAGGGTACGCATGCCGCTGTCGACTACCCTACCGGCGCCTACGAGCCCGTTGAGCCCAATATCGAGGAGCACCTAGGTGGCGCCGCGACCACGCAGGAGATGCGCCAGGTTGCGGGATGCGCGACCACGGCGCGCGTCGCCCCCAACAGCCTGCGCGCCAAGGCGGCGGCAGAGCGCAGCCAGACACAAAAGAAGGTCATCGTCTTCTCGATCGCCATCGCCATCGTCGCGGTCATCGCCTGCACCGGCGCCATCCTTATAACCACTGCCGGTGAGGGTCTGGGCGAGCGTCCCGAGCCAATCCTGTCGTCGCGCACGACCGAGAGCGATGCAAATGGCAACACTCAGCCGCAGAATCAGCAGGCACAGACGGACGACACGCAAGACAGTCCCACCTCTGCCAATTCGTCCTCGAACACCCAAAACCAATCGCAGGGCACCGATTCCTCTACGGCCAACAGTGGCACGCCGTCCGGCACGACCGACTCAAGCCAAACGACTGACGGTTCACAGCCGAACACGGGAGGCCAGACGAGCGACACCACGTCGGGAACGGGCACGGCAGACAGTAACAACACCAACAGCTCGAGCGGAACCGCTTCCGGCACGGCATCTGACAACTCGAGCCAAGGCACGGCATCGGGCAACTAAGCACGTTTGCCTCTCATAGATAACCGACCTGTACAACGGGCGCGAATCGAAAGCGGTTCGCGCCCGTTTGCCTTGGGCGCCGCCATGGCGAACGCCATGCGATGGTAAGATGCTTTACATGTGTAAAGAGGAGATTTGCCATGAGCAAGACAATAATTAGGCCCACGCTTTCGCTGGGCAACCACATCTATCTGTATCGCCTGCTGCGCGATGCGATTGGATGTGGCAAGCAAACGTTTATGACGCAGGTCGAGGAGGCGCTCGCCGCTGGCGACATGACCGCTTATGACCTGGGCTTTGAGTCCACGCGCGAGTTGCTCGAGGAACTCGACGACTGCATTAAGCTGACCGTCTTTAAAGGCGGCCGCCTGTATGCCACGGTCATCGCCAACGAGGCCTGGGATGCTGCGCTTGCCAAGGGCGAGGACAAGCCCAAGACCGCCAAGGGCGCCAAGCAGTCCTACAAAAAGAAAAAGCGCGGTGAGAAGGACCTCAAGGCCGTGCGCCCCAAGCACGTTAAGCGTCCCGAGCCCGAAGCCATGGTTGAAGCCGCGCCGGAACCCGAGCCCGAGACAGAGATCGAAGTCGCTATTGAGGTAACGGCAGAAGCCGAAACCGAAATCGCCGCCACGACCGATCCCAAAGTCATATCCGAGCAGGAAGCCACTGTGGAGCTCAACGAAGCGCCCAAGTCGACGACCGAAGAAGCCGCTGACCAACCCGAGCCGTCTGCGTTCCAAAACAGCGATGTCTTTGGCGACGAGGCCGAGGACGATCAGCCCGACGAGCCCACCTGTCTCTTATACACATCTCCGAGCCC
>URZB01000217.1 GCA_900552295.1 uncultured Collinsella sp. | reverse complement strand
TTATCGTCGGCAGCGTCAGATGTGTATAAGAGACAGGCCTTTACGAGTGACTGGCACGACGTCGTCACCGACCCCGCCGTCGACATCGCCGTCGAGCTGATCGGCGGCGAGCATCCCGCAACCGAGATATTCACCACCGCCTTCGAGAACGGCAAGCACGTCGTCTCTGCCAACAAGGCCCTGCTGGGCCGTCATGTCGAGACGCTCGCCGAGAAGGCGCGCGCGTGCGGCGTGCAGATTAAGTGCGAGGCCAGCTGCGGCGGCGGCATCCCCATTGTCAGCACGCTCGAGCACGACCTGGTGGGCAACAAGATCCTGACCATCGCAGGCATTCTCAACGGCACCACCAACTACATCCTGTCGCGCATGGACGCCGAGGGCGCCGATTACGCTGACGTGCTCGCCGACGCCCAGGCAAAGGGCTATGCCGAGGCCGACCCGTCCGCCGACGTCGACGGCTTCGACGCCGCCAGCAAGACGGCAATCCTCGCTTCCATCGGCTTTGGCACCCGCGTGACCACCGACGATGTCTACCAGCAGGGTATCCGTACCATCGGCGCCGAGGACATTGCCCAGGCCCGCGAGCTCGGCTACACCATCAAGCTGCTGGGCATCGCACGCAACACCGAAGCCGGCGTCGACGTCCGCGTGCACCCCACGCTCATCCCGGCAGACCATATGCTCGCCAAGGTCAACGGCGCCATGAACGCTGTCTACGTGGTAGGCGACGCCGTGGGCGAGACCATGTTCTACGGTGCCGGCGCAGGCTCCTTCCCCACCGCGAGTGCCGTCGTGGGCGACATCCTGTCGCTCTCCGAGCAGATCAGCCGCGGCGTGGCTCCGCTGCCCGAGATTGAGCCCTATGGTCACAACCTCGCCTTTAAGCCCATGGACGAGCTCCAGACCAAGTACTATGTGCGCCTGAAGGTCGCCGACCGCGTGGGCGCCCTGTCCGAGACGGTCGACATCTTTGCCAAGCACAACATCTCGATCTCGCTCATCAACCAGGTCGAGGATGGCAAGTCGGGCGTCAGCGATGCCTGCTCGGTCATCTTCCTGACGCACCGCGCGCTCGAGAAGGACGTCCAAGCTGCCGCCGCCGAGCTTGCCAGCGTCGACTGCGTGGCCGAGGTCGCCAACGTCCTGCGCATCGAGGACGTCGAGGCTTGGACCGAAGGCGTCATGGCCAACTAGCCTGATTCTCGGCAAATCAAATAACGCATGAGGGGCTCCCGTCCGATTGGATGGGAGCCCCTTTTAGTTGCATCTTTTGCACGAAGTGGTCGACTAACGTTTGAACAACTTGACCGTTCGTCAACAACCGTGGATACCGTTTACCGATATGCGGCGTCAGCTGTTTTTTGCCGCCACTATGCTGTGCTGCAAGTATCCATCCGCATAAGAGAGGAAGCGATATGCTGCTCGAGGGCAAGAAAGCAATCATCACCGGAGGCACGCGCGGTATCGGCTATGCCATCGCCTGCCGTTTTATCGAGGAAGGCGCCGCCGTCACCGTCTTTGGCTCGCGCCAGGAGACTGCCGACGCGGCCGTTGAGAAGCTGACAGCCGCCTATCCCGAGGCCAAGGTCTGGGGTCGCTCCTGCGACCTCACCTCGCTCGAAGCCGTAACCGAGGCCTTTACCCAGGCTGCCGCCGATATGGGCGGCTTGGACACGGTCGTCAACAACGCCGGCATCTCCCAGCGCTCGCCCCTTTTGGATTACACGGCAGAAGAGTTTGCAAAGGTCATGGACCTCAATGTCGTCGCCGTCTTTAATGGTCACCAGGCTGCCGCCAAGATCATGACCGAGGCCGGCCACAGCGGCACCATCACCACCACGAGTTCAATGGTCGCCAAGTATGGCCAGCCCTCCGGCGTCGGCTATCCTACGTCCAAGTTTGCCGTCAACGGCATGGTCCAGTCGCTCTCGCGCGAGCTCGCCCCCATGGGTATTCGCGTCAATGCCGTCGCGCCTGGCGTAACCAAGACCGATATGGTCGCCAACCTGCCCGAAGAGGTTATTAAGCCCATCATCGCCACCATTCCCCTGGGTCGCATGGGCGAGCCCGAGGATGTCGCCAACGCCTTCGTTTTCCTAGCGAGCGACATGTCATCCTATGTCACGGGCGCCGTGCTCCCCGTCGACGGAGCCGCCCGTTCCTAAGGGGCCACAAGCCACGACTTCGAACCTCAACGAGGCCCAACGCAAAAGGCGCGCTGTCTGCATCAACCGCAGGCAGCGCGCCTTCTTCTGTTTGAAGTGGAAGCCGTGTCCCAGAATTCCGGCTCAGACCGGGACGCAGCTTCCCTCAGGGCCATGTTTCGGAAAATGTGCCCCGTTTTGAACGCCGATTCTGGGACACCGTTTCCGCAACGGGCCTCTCACGGAAACTGCATCCCACTCTGGACGCCAATTCCGGGATGCATTTTCCGCGGCGGCATTGGCTACCTGCCGTCGTCGTCTTGAGCTTCATTGCGCGCGTAGAGTTCCAGCATGCGGCGGCGGTATTCGCGCACGGCGAGCTTGGCGCGCTCCAGACGGCGACGCTCGCGCGGAGTCAGCTCGGACGGGTCGACCTCGTCTCCATAGGTCTTATCGGCAAGAAGATGTGCCGCGTCCACAATACGAGCATCGATGTGGCCGCTCGCCGCCTCGGCGGAAAGACGCTCGGCAATCGTGTCGAGCGTAGGCAGGCCCTCGAATACGCGACCATGGCCATGCGAGGTCAGCAGCTCATGCTCGCGTGCGAGCAAGCTCGCTAGGTCGTGGTGGGCGCGCAGGATGTCGAGCGCATCGGATGGATGCTCGGCAACTTCTGCCACGGCGGCGACCGGCGCGGCATCGACCACGCGGTAGAAGAGCTGCGCGAGCAGCGGCATCAAGAACACCGTGATGGCGCCGGCAGCGACCATAACCGACGCGATGTCTTGCGACAGCGCGCCCGCGTTGACGGCAACGCTCGTAACGGCAACGATAATCGGCAGCGCCGTGGTGCAGTACAGGGCCACGGTAATGCGGCCATACGCCGACACATCGCGCGTCGCAGGACAAATGCTCATAGAGATGAGAATGGGCACGGCGCGAATGATCAGCAACGCCACGATAAAGCCTGCGAGCAGCCCGGGGCGCGACGCCACGGCCGTCAGGTCGATCTTTGCGCCCGATACGGTAAAGAACACCGGAATCAAAAAGCCGTAGGCCAGGCCATCGAGCTTGGTCTCGAGCGTATGGTTGCCCTCGGGGATGATATAGCGCAGGACAAAGCCGGCGGCAAAAGAACCCAACACGATGTCGAGATCAAAGACAGCCGAGAACGCCACGAGCGTGACCAGGATGAGCACCGTCAGGCGCACGAAGGTCTGCGACGTGGTATCGGCGCGTTCCTCGACAAACGCAAAGAAGCGGCTGCCGACACGCTTGGAGCGGCTTGGGAC
>URZB01000216.1 GCA_900552295.1 uncultured Collinsella sp. | reverse complement strand
GTTTTGGATACAGCAAAACAGGATGTGCAACCTATTTTTGCTGTGCCAGAAAAAACAGGCCTTTCTGTGTGGAAAGGTTTGATAGAGATGAAAAATATATAGGGGGTTTGATTATGCAGTTCCAAAGCACACGCGATCCCAACACCATCGTTTCTTCGTCGGAGGCCATTCTCCGCGGTTTGGCACCGGACGGCGGCCTGTTCGTTCCCACCGCCTTCCCCAAGGCAGAGCTGGAAGATTGGAAATCCCTCAGCTACCCGGAGCTTGCCCAGAAAGTTCTGGCTGGCTTTTTGACAGATTATGACCCGGCTTTCCTGGGTGAAGCTGCCGCTGCAACTTATGGAGATGCCTTTGCCGGTAAGGCGGGTTATGTCCAGAAGGTTCACGATGGCCTGTACTCGCTGGAATTGTGGCACGGCCCGACCTGCGCCTTCAAGGACTATGCGCTCCAGCTGATGCCCAAACTGCTGGTTCAGGCCAAAAAAAACCTGGGCCGCACCGAAACGACCCGCATTCTGGTGGCAACCTCCGGCGATACCGGCAAGGCTGCACTGGCTGGTTATGCAGGCCTGCCGGGCATTGAGATCGAAGTGTTCTATCCCGATGCCGGTACCAGCGAAATCCAACGCCTGCAGATGGCCACCCAGGCAGGAGATAACGTATCCGTCTATGCCGTGAACGGCAACTTTGACGATGCCCAGACCGGCGTGAAACGCGTGTTTGGCGATGCTTCGGTTGCTGAAAAACTGAAAAAGCGCAATATCTGCCTGTCCAGCGCAAACTCCATCAACTGGGGTCGCCTGGTGCCGCAGATCGTGTACTACTTCTATGCCTACTTCCGCCTGGTGGAGCAGGGCAATGTTGCCTGGGGACAGCCGGTGGACTTCTGCGTGCCGACCGGAAACTTTGGCGATATCCTGGCCGGCTACTATGCCAAGCGCATGGGTCTGCCCGTCGCCAAGCTCGTCGTGGCGAGCGACAAGAACAACGTGCTTGCCGACTTCCTGACCACCGGCGTTTACGACCGTAACCGCCCGTTCTTCACGACCATCTCGCCGTCGATGGACATCCTCATCAGCTCCAACCTCGAGCGCATGCTCTACTTCCTGTCCGATGGCGACTGCGAGCTCGTTGCCGGCCTTATGGAGCAGCTGGCGCAGACGGGTCGCTACGAGGTGCCCGCCGAGCTGCTGGCCAAGATTCAGAGCGTCTTTGGCTGCGGCTGGGCCAGCGAGGACGAGGTCCGCGCTGCTATCAAGAACTGCTGGGATGCAAACGGCTATGTGATCGACCCGCACACCGCTTGCGGCTATCACGTCTTTGAAAAGGTCGCCCCCGCCGAGGGCGCCAAGGCCCGCGTGCTGCTTTCGACCGCCAGCCCCTACAAGTTCCCGCGCGCCTGCTGCGACGCCCTGGGCCTCGACGTTCCCAAGGACGACTTTGAGGCCATGCGCGTGCTCGAGCAGGCAACCAACACGGTCGCCCCAGCCCAGCTCGCCGAACTCGAATCCAAACCCGTCCGTTTCGAAGACGTCTGCGACGTCGATGAGATGGCCAGCTACGTAGAGCAGGCTGCAAAAAAGATGGCAACCAACTAAACCCCTTATTAAGCGCCGGCGCAAGCCGGCGCACCTTCTTTTTATTTAGCTTTCGGGATGATGACGAGCATGCGAGCGGGTCTGGCCGTTTAGTTCGTCGCGAGTTCCGCACGAGCCGGAAAGCACTTAATGTGCTTTCCGAGCGAGCCAGGACTGCCCGAGCAGCGAACTAAACGGTCAGACCCGCCAAGGAGGACCCACATGATCAAAATCACCGTCCCAGCAACCAGCGCCAACCTAGGCATCGGCTACGACACCCTCGGCATGGCCGTCAGCCTCTACTCGCACTTCACCTTCGAGCGCGCCGACAAGCTCACCATCACGGGCTGCCCCGAGGAGTTCCAAAACGAGAATAACCTGGTCTATGTGAGCTTTGTCGATGCTCTGGCCGCGTGGGGCGAGCCGGCTTTTCCCGTTGCTATCGACATTCAGACCGACGTGCCCGTCGCCCGCGGCCTGGGTTCCAGCTCCACCTGCGTCGTCGCCGGCATTATGGCGGCCGCCGCGCTGACGGGCCACACCGTCGACCGTGCCGAGCTCGTCCGCATTGCCACCGAGGTCGAGGGCCATCCCGATAACGTCGCCCCCGCCATCCTGGGCGGCGCCGTCTGCTCCTTTACGCCGACCGATTCGCTCCCCCAGTGCCTGCGCTACGAGGTGAGCGATCGCTTGCGTTTTATTACCGTGATTCCGCCCTACGAGGTGCATACGAGCGAAGCGCGCAAGGTTGTGCCGCAGGAGATTCCACTCTCCACCGCCGTATGGCAAATGGGCCGCATCGCCGGCATGACGCGCGGCCTGGAAACCGGCGACCTTGACCTGATTGCCGCCGCCAACGACGACCGTATCCAGGAGCCCTATCGCCGCCGCCTCATCCCCGACTACAACGCCGTGCGCGACACCTGCCTTAACGGCGGCGCCAAGACCATCTGGATCAGCGGTTCAGGCTCGACCCTTATGGCGGTGACCGACGACACCATCGTGGCAAAGTTCCTGCAGGTCAAGCTGCGCGAACAGTTCCCTAAGTGCGACACGCATATTCTGACGTGCGACACGGAAGGCGCCCAGATCGAATACCTGTAGACATCCTTCCCATTACCTGTCCGGGGCGGTCGGGGTGTTCCCTCAAAATCGTCCTCGCGCATGAAGGCCCCTTGCCCTGCTCCTACGGAGCGACGGACAAGGGGCCTTCGCGCTGCGGAATGATTTTGAGGGAACACCCCGACCGTCCCTGCGCCTACCTTGCTGAGGATGTCTATAGGGACCCACGCTTTGAAGGGGCGCCGGGCTGATAGCCTGCTTTTTATTGGTAGGGGCTCTTGCTAGGTTGGGGCACTTATTAGAGGCAGGCCTCGGCGATGCGCTTTTTGAGTTCGTCGATGCCGGTACCGGTCTGGGAGCTTGTGATGATCACGTTCTCGGCCGGGACGTTGAGCTGCTTTTTGATGGCTGCTGCCTGGCGGGCCTGCTGGGTGCGGCTGAGCTTGTCGGCCTTGGTGAGGCAAACGATAAAGTTGAACTCGTTGCCCTGCAGGTAGTCGATCATGTCATGGTCGAGCTTACTGGGGTCGTGGCGAATGTCCACCAGCGATACAACCAGGTTAAAGCTGCGCTCCGAGTCGAAGAAGTCGCCGATGAGCTCGGCCCAGCGGTCACGCTCGGCCTTGGAACGACGGGCGAAACCATAACCCGGCAGGTCGACGAAGTGCACGTCGTCAGCCTCAAAGAAGTTGATGTTGCTCGTCTTGCCCGGTGTGCTCGAAACCTTCACCAGGTTCTTGCGGCCAAAAAGCTTGTTCATGATCGACGACTTGCCCACGTTGGAGCGGCCGGAGAAGCTCAGC
>URZB01000215.1 GCA_900552295.1 uncultured Collinsella sp. | reverse complement strand
AGATGTAGCTCCGTCTCGTGGGCTCGGAGATGTGTATAAGAGACAGACATGCGACTGACCCCGCCGACCGATACGGCCGCCGCGACGCGCATGGTAGAGCAGGCCATCGCCGGCGCCGAAGCCGCCGTTCCCGGTTGCCATGGCAGCTACACCGTGACGGGCGACCGCCCCGCCATCGAGCGCGACCCGAACTCTCCCCTTCTAGCAGCGCTCAAGCGTGCCGCCGATGACGTGACGGACGCGGACACGACCGTCGGCTTCTTTACCGGCTACACCGACACCGCCGTCATTGCCGGCAAGACAGACAACCGCAATTGCATGAGCTACGGTCCCGGGTCGCTCGCGCTCGCGCACAAGCCCAACGAATATGTGCCCCACGCCGATATCGTTCGTTGTCAGCAGGTGCTAATCGCGCTCGCCGATAACGTGCTCTGGGACGCGAGCGGCCAAGTTGGGGCATAATAAGCCGCGAACAAACCGACTCGTGCGTTAGGACCGCCCATGAAAGCACTTCCGTTTCCCTGCATCCGCCCGGCTCAGGACCGCGTGCTCGAGGCGCTGCCTGCAATGGGCAGCATCCTGAGCGGCAACGATGCTCTGCGCGGAGCCATTGCCGATGGTCTGATGCTCAAGGACCCGGGTGCGGCGTATTACGTGTACGAATGCTCGGGCGAGCCGGGACGTGTGACGGGTGTCGTGGCGATCTGCCCGGTTGGTGCGCTGGCGGGCGGCGACGCGGTTGCCGCCGATACGACCGCCGCTGCGCGCGCAATCGCCGACCTCAAGGTACAGCCCCGTCCCGTAACGCTTGTCTACGAAGCCTCTCCCGTCATGGATATCATCCTCGGCGCCGCAAAAGAGGGCGCTTCACTCTATGCCGTCACCGACCCCGCCGGCATTACGCACCGCGTGTGGGAGGTCAAGCGCGAGGACGCCGTCGGGGCCATCCGCGCCATGCTCGACCAGGCGCCGGAGCCGGCACTGGCCGACGACCCTGCCTACGCTGTCGCACTAGTCGAGGCATCACAGCTCCTGGCCGACGATGCACGTGCCGCCGGCACCTACACGGGCAAAGAGCCGTTCAACTTTGCCGTAGCTGCGCTCTTCCCCGCCGCGCAGGTCAGCGGCGGCGCGGCGCAGGTTCCGACGGGTCTGCTCACGCACCAGGTCGCGCGGTTCTAGCAAGACCAGACCGTCCAGCACAAAAATCGGCAGCCCAACAAACAGGGGGCGGAGATGCAGCAGGTACATGCATCTCCGCCCCTTTTGCGTCGAGAAGTTATGCCGACGACCCGTGCCGCCGCGCTCGCGTTATCCGCGCTGCGGACCCGCAGTAGCCACGAGCGGTTCAAGCCCCAGCTCGCGCGCGTAGTCTTCCTGCGTAAAGACTTCGACCAGTTCAAACGTATCGGCCGCATCGTCAAACGCAAACTGCAGCACTGAGCAGTTGCCCGGCACGCGTTCGCGCTCGTCGGCCGCCGCGCCCCGCACGTGGTCCAAAAACTCCTTGATAGCCGAGCCGTGGCTCACCGCGAGCACGCACTCGTGGTCCGGACGTCGCATAAGATCGGTTATCGTCGCCGCCATGCGCTCGCGCACCTGCATCTGGCCCTCGCCGCCAAACTGACGATAGAAATCTCGCCACGGCCGCTCGGGCATAAGCATCACGCGCTCGGCCTCAAAGTCGCCAAAGAACCACTCACGCAGACCGTCCAGGCGCTCGTACGCCAAGCCCGGCCACAGGTTGGCGATAGTCTGCTCGGTGCGATGAAGTGTGGAGGTGTAGGCATGATCGGGTTCAATGCCGCGCGCACGTAAGAACATGCCGGCACGTGCCGCCTGGTCGCATCCCAGCTGCGTGAGCGGCGAGTCACTCCAACCCTGAATAATGCGCTTAAGGTTGAATATTGTCTGCCCATGACGAACCAGATACAGGTCTTTATTCATAGGGGTCCTTTCGTTCGTTACCAATCAAGGAGCGAAAACGCACCGTCGCAATAGCCAAAATGAAGCACGGCACCGTTGTCGGGTAGCTCTCCCCCGCCAGTCACATACTCAAGAAACTCCTGGCAGGAAGAGCCGTGGGAGACTGCCAGCACACAGTCGTGCTGCGGCCTGGCCATGATGTGGGACAGCGCCGCGACCATGCGCGACTGGAGCTCGCCTTCAGACTCGCCACCAAAGGCCACCGGATAATCGCCCCAGGGCTGCGGCGGCATCTCGCGATTTGATGTACCCTCCAGCGAGCCCAAATGCCACTCGCGCAGGTCATCGACCAGCTCTATCGAGCGGCCCTCACCAGCAATTAGCTCAGCCGTATGCCGCGCCCGGCCCAACGGCGAGGAATACACACGGTCAAAGGTCACGCCACGCGCCTCAAACGCCGCGCGCGTCGCCAGCGCCTGCTCGCGCCCGCGCGCCGTAAGCGGCGAATCGTGCCCACCCTGCAAAATGTTCTGCACATTGAGCTCAGTCTGCCCATGCCGCACCAAATACAAATCTGCCACACGTCCTCCCCTCGCACCACCGCAAAGGGGACAGGTACCTTTGTGGTGGTTTACCGCCGGATCACACCGCGGTGACGCTCAGCTACACCAGTACGTCGGCAAGCGGGCGCTTGGGTACGTGGTGCACCTGCGCCTCGTCGCGCCAGTAATTAATTGAGCCGTCGGGGTTGGAATCGATCGCATCAATCACCTGCGTCTCGGCCAGAACGCCAAACGCCATGATCAGCTTGAGCTCATACTTGTCGCTATCGAGCCCCATGGCATCGATCGCGTGGGGCGTAAAGGCCTTGAACATGCAGGCAGCCACCTCGGGCGTGGCGCTGCGGGCGGCGAGCATCATCGTCTGCGCGGCAATGCCCGTGTCGACCTCGGTAATAGGAGCGGCGGGCTTGCCCGGAACGGCGCGCTCGGCAAGAATCGCGATGTAGCCGGTCGGGCGCTCGCCCTCGGCAGGACCCGACCAGTCCTTAAGCGCGCCGGCCCATGCAAGCTCGTCAAACACGCGAGCGCAGTCCTCGGAACCGCTTACCACATGAAAACGCAGACGCTGAGCATTGGCGCCGCAGGGAGCCAGGTGCGCCAGTTCCGCCAGCTCGAGCAAAAACTCGCGCGGCACGCGCATGGACTCGTCAAAGCGACGGCACGTACGGGCGCGGCGGACCAGCGCGTCAAACGTGTCCAGGCCGAGCTTTTCGCAACCTTGCTTTGCCATCGACTCCGCGCTAGACGGCGCCGCGGGAACTGTTTCGTTCATAGGGACCCCCAATTTCGGGCAATTGTTCTTAGGAAAATCTAACCTAAAACGTAGGCAATAACGAACAGGGCTGCAATGTTCTACACCTGTTGAATAGAAAATCGCGACGTGGGGAACAACGGAAACAATTCGGGGCCTTGGGGGTGCGGACGATTTCTTGGACCGCGCCTAGGCGTATCCAAGCTTCCTGCG
>URZB01000214.1 GCA_900552295.1 uncultured Collinsella sp. | reverse complement strand
GAGCCGCATCCTGATGACGGCGGGCATTCAGAGCGTGATTTGCTCGGGCGAGGAGCCCGATGCGCTCGTGCGCCTCGCTCGCGGCGAGAGCGTGGGCACGCTGTTCGATCCGCCGGCGGAGCGTCTGGACATCGCACCCCGCAAGCTGTGGATCGCACTGGGCGACAAGGCGCATGGCTCGGTGACGGTCGATGATGGTGCTGCGAAGGCGCTGGTCAGCCGTGGCTCTTCCCTGCTTGCGGTGGGTATTCGCGAGGTCGATGGCCAGTTTGCCGAGGGCGATGTGCTCGACGTGTGCGACCCGAGCGGTATGGTTGTCGCCCGCGGTATCGCCGAGGCCGATTCGGACGTGCTGGAACTTGCTGCCGGTCGCCGCCAAGACCAGATTGCCAGCAACCGCCTGCTCGCTAACCTGGCCGAGAAGCCGGCGATACACAGGGATAACTTGATCGTATTTGCATAAAGAAAGACAGCGCCGCGGATCGTTTCCCGCAGCGCTGTCTTTTTCGTGCCGGCACTTGGGGACGTTCCTTTTGTGCCGGCAAGCAGGAACACTTCTTTGCTAGAAGATTCGGCGCAGGTCTCCGCGGTTGAGCGCTTCGTCGAAGAGGTGCTTGAATACCACGCTACCGTGCAAACCATCGTGCTCAAACTCGTTGGTCACCCAGGCATGTGAGTTGCCCACGCGGCTGAGCGTGTCGAGCTGCAAGCCCGAATCCACGTACATGTCGTCGAAATACACCGCGGCCTGGAGCGGCACCTCGTTGCAGGCCAGGCGCTGCGGGTCGTAGATCTTGTCCCAGCTGGTGTCTTCCATCAGCAGGTCCATGGCGGGCTTAAAGGGCATAAGCTCGGGCATCTGCTCGAACATCCACGGGAACATGGCCTCGCCGGTAAACATGAGCGGGCGCGCGAGTGTGTCGAACTCGGCACGATGGGCCTTCTCCTCTGCGGCCGCCCAGCCAATGGGCATGGTGTCGCCGTCGGCGTAGATAAACTCCTGCAGCGTCCAGTACAGCGGGTTTGTACGCGTGTTGGTGCGCTCGAAGGCGCGCATCAAAAAGCTGTCGGATACCGAGGAGCCGCAGCTCAGCGTACCGTCGCCAGTAACAAAAGCGTGATCGATAGTCCAATGCATGCGCTCAAAGCTCGGCTTCATGCCAAAGTCGTTGCCCATGAGCTGTAGACGCTCGACCGTCATCGGCGAGCCGTCGGGCAGCACGGGCTTCTGTGCCTCGAGCGCATCGGCCAGGGCTGCCACGCGCTCGACGTCGGCGGGGTAGCGGTCGTAATACTGCTGCGTCTTGGCGGCCATGCGCGGGAAGGTGTGCGCGTAGACCTCGCTGGCGCTCGCCGGCACGTGGGGGATGCCGCCGCAGGTAAAGCTCGCCGCCACGCCCTCGGGGAAGAGCGACAGATAACTCAACGTCAAAAAGCCGCCGTAGCTCTGGCCGAGCGTGACCCAGGGCTTGCCGCCAAAGCCCACCAGACGCAGGTACTCAAAATCGCGCACGATGGAGCTGGCGAGGTGGCGCTTGAGGAAGTCGGCCTGCGAGCGTGCTGTATCGGCGCCGGCGGCCGTTGCGCGATCACCCAGTGCCTTGATCGTGCGTCCGTCCACGCAGCTACTGCGTCCGGTGCCGCGCTGGTCGGGAAGGACCACGCGGAAGTGCTTGACGGCCTCCTCGATCCAGCCGTCGCTTGTAGGCGACAGCGGACGCGGGCTCTCGCCGCCGGGGCCGCCCTGCAAAAACAGGAGCAGCGGCAGATCGTCGTTGATGCGGTCGGGCGCGCAAACCACGCGGTAGAAGAGCTTGATGCTCTCGGGCGCGCCGGCGATTGGTGCCGGCATAGCGCCGCGGCGCATGGTGCTGCCGACGGCCAGGAGCATCGGATCCAGGCCGCGCCAGTCAAGGGGGACGTCGATGCTGTGGTCCTCGACATAAAGGCCGGGGACGTGGTACGAAGTGATGAGGGCCATGTGAGTCTTCCGTTCGTTGCGGTGTTTCGGGTTGACCAATTCTACCGCCGCGGGCGAGGCCATGCGCAAATCGGCTACCATGGTTGCAAACTTCTAGGAGAAAGGGCCGCCCATGTCGGTCGATATAGCCACGTATGTCCACGATCTTGCCGTTGCCGCCAAGGCAGCGTCGGCCTCGCTTGCCACGGCGAGCGATGAGCAGCGCCAGGAGGCCGTGCGCGCCATGGCCGCAGCACTGCGCAACGGGGTCGACTCCATCGTCGCCGCCAACGAGCTCGATATGTCCGCCGCGCGCGATGCGGGCACCTCGGCCGGACTGCTTGATCGCCTGCTGCTGACGCCCGAGCGCGTCGAGGGCATGGCCGCCGGCCTGGAAAAGCTCGCCGAGCTGCCCGATCCCGTGGGCCGCGTGCTCGACCACCGCGTGCTTGCAAGTGGCGTGGACCTGACCCGTGTGAGTGTGCCGCTGGGCCTGGTCGCTATGGTCTACGAGGCGCGCCCCAACGTGACGGCCGACGCCGCAGGCATCTGCATCCGTACCGGCAACGCCTGCATTCTGCGCGGTGGCTCGCTGGCCTATCACTCGTGTGCCATGATTTCTGAGCTGCTGGCCGATGCGCTCGAGGCCAAGGGCTTCCCGCGCGAGGCCGTGTCGATGATCGAGTCCACCGACCGCGAGGCCACCGGCGAGCTCATGAAGCTCCGCGGTATTGTCGACGTACTCATTCCGCGCGGCGGTGCAGGCCTGATCCAGCGCTGCGTGCGCGAGTCGCTTGTGCCGGTGATCGAGACGGGCACGGGCAACTGCCACATCTACGTGCATGAATCCGCCGACTTTGATAAGGCGCTCAACATTATCGTTAATGCCAAGACCCAGCGCGTAGGCGTGTGCAATGCTGCCGAGTCGCTGCTGGTCGACCATGCTGTGGTCAATGCGTTTTTGCCTGCGGTCGTTGCCGTGCTGCACGACCACGGCGTGCTCATTCACGGCGACGAGGCCACGTGCGCCGCGTGCGCCGACGCCGGCTTTGTGGAGGGCGATGACTACGTCGCCGCGACTGAGGAGGACTGGGGTCGCGAGTACCTGGCGCTCGAGATGAGCGTGAAGGTCGTGGCAAACGAGGACGAGGCCATCGCACACATCAACCGCTACGGCACGATGCACTCCGAGGCCATCGTTGCCGAGGACACGGATGCTTGCGGGCGCTTCCTGGATGCGGTCGATGCCTCGGCCGTGTACGCCAACGCCAGCACGCGCTTTACCGACGGCGGCGAGTTTGGCCTGGGCGCCGAGATCGGCATCTCGACCCAAAAGCTCCACGCCCGTGGCCCCTTTGCCGCCGAGGCCCTCACCACCTACAAATACAAGCTCCGCGGCACCGGCCAGGTCCGCCCCTAAGCGCCCGCGCAAACAAAAACCACCACAAAGGTGCCTGTCCCCTTTGTGGTGGTTTTGGAATTAAGCCTGGAAGG
>URZB01000213.1 GCA_900552295.1 uncultured Collinsella sp. | reverse complement strand
TACGAGATGTAGCTCCGTCTCGTGGGCTCGGAGATGTGTATAAGAGACAGTGCCTCAATCGTTAAATCAGCCTCGGGACGCGCCAGACGCGTGCAGGCAATCTCGAGCACCAGGCGCACGTCGCTCGCGCCCCTCATCTCCAGTGCGGCATCGTCGAGCACCGTCAGCACGCGGGCCAGGCGGTCGGCAGGATGCTCGCCAAAGGCAGCGGCCTCGGCAGCAAGCGCCTCGGCCTGCTCCGAGCCGCCCTCAAACAGCTCGGCACGGGCACCGGCAACGCAGGCAACGTACACGTCACGCACATGCGCCACCAGGTCGCGCGTCAGCTCAAGCAGGTCATTGCCCTCCTCGACCTGCACACGAATCAGTCCATAGAGCTCGGCAACATCGCGATCGGCAATGGCGCGGGAAAACTCGCCCAGGATCTGGTCCGAAACCTCGCCCAAAAGCGAGCGGGCGTCGTCCGCATGCACAGAACCGTTGCCAAAGACGCTCAGCTGCTCCAGCGTGGACAGCGCGTCGCGCATGCCGCCCTTGGCATGGCGCGCCACGATAGCCAGCGCCTCGTCGTCGTAATCGAAGCCCTCCTGCTCGCACACGTATGCCAAGCGATACTCGATATCCTCGTTGCCGATGCGATGGAAATCGAAACGCTGGCAGCGCGAGAGGATGGTCTCCAGAATCTTTTGCGGGTCGGTGGTGCACAGCACAAAGATCACGTGCGCCGGCGGCTCCTCAAGCGTCTTGAGCAGCGCGTTGAACGCCGCCGTCGTGAGCATGTGGACCTCGTCGATGATATAAATTTTGTACTTGCCACGCACCGGGGCAAAGTTGACGGAGTTGATGATCTCCTCGCGCACGTTGTCCACGCCGGTACGGCTTGCGGCATCGAGCTCGTAGACATCCGGGTGGTTGCCCTCGGCAATGAGCTCGCACTCCTCGCAAGTACCGTCAGGCATGCAGCCGCTTGCACCCTCGGTGCGCGCCGCCTCGGCATTGCGGCACAGCAGCGCCTTGGCCAGAATGCGCGCCATGGTGGTCTTGCCCGTGCCGCGCGGTCCGCAGAACAGGTAGGCGTGGGACAGGCGTCCCTCGGTGATGGCGTGCTCGAGCGTCGAGACGATATGCTGCTGGCCCACCACGGAGTCGAAGGTGAGCGGGCGATACTTTCGGTACAACGATTCCATGGGTGCTCCCCCGGGTATACTGAGTCTTGTTGCCGCGACGGCCATGCGGTCGCACGGCATACTGCATTCATAATAACCCGTACGGCGAGCCCGCCGCGATAGGAGTCCAAAGAGCATGGCAGACGCAGAAAGCAACCTCGTTCCCTCCGAAGCAGCCGACCAGGTCGAGGTCGCGCTCGAGGAGCAGGCCGCAGCCGACGACGGCATCCTGTACCTCAACGAGTACCAGTACGAAAACGACCTCGTCACCGACTTCGCCCGCCTGGTCGCCTCGCCCAGGCGCCGTGGCTCGCTGTATGTCGCCGCCGCGATTGCCGCGCTCATCGGCATCGGCATGTTGGTGGCCGGCGGCAACTGGATCAAGTTTGGCGTCGTCCTGATCGTATTCGGCGCCTTTTTGGCCTGGTGGAGCAAAAACCTGCACCACACCCTCGCCCGCGACTTTATCGACGCCGTCGAGGCCGACGAGTCCATGGGTGGCCGCTATCGCCGCGTCGCCGCCAACGAGGACGGCCTGATGGTTTGGGGCAAGAGCGGCAAGTCGCAGTTCTTCCCGTTCGAAAAGCTCGACCACGTGTTCGACGGCGAGCGCATCTTTGTGGCCATGTTCGCCGACCAGGGCGTGACGATCCCTAAGGACACCTTTGTTCGCGGCGATGCCGAGCAGTTTGGCACCTTCCTTAAGGCACGCATCAACAAAAAACTCCGCATCGAGACCAAACGCAAGAAGATGAAGGCAGAAAAGGCCGCTGCCGAAGCCAAGCAGGGCGACAAGCCCCAGGAGACCAAGGGCAAGCAGCGCAAGCAGAAGAAGAACAAGAAGAAGCGCTAAGGCCAAGCCAGACAGGCAGCCTCGCATCCCGCTATCCTCCCCATGCACCCGAGCGTGCTACACTAGCAGCATCTATGCCACCGCGAACGACTTGGCCCCGCGCCTGCCGCTCGCAAACGAACTTTAAACGCACGAGGGTTGGCCATGCCGCTTTTCTCGCAACATACCGCCCGGTTCTCGCCGGACGTTCCCTTGGAGGGCACCAGCTCTCGCGAGCTGCTCAAGCGGTACCAGCCGCTCGAGACACTTGCGACTGGCGGTTTTGGCTCCATCGAGATCTGCCGCGACACGCACCTGCGCCGCCGCGTCGCCATTAAGCGCATCCCCCTTATCAACGGCGCCGGCATGCCCGCCAGCGACATCATGGATGTCCTGCGCGAGGCGCACACTGCCGCCATGCTTCAACATCCCAACATCGTGCAGGTCATCGACTTTACGCACGACACGGCCTATGCCTACCTGGTTATGGAATATGTCGATGGCATGTCGCTGGCCGAGTTTTTGCACCGCGTGGACGGCCATTCGCTCACCTTTGACGAGGCGGCGGCCATTGCCGACGCGCTGGGGCAGGCGCTCACCTTCGCCCATAGTAATGGCGTACTCCACCTGGACATTAAGCCCGCTAACGTGCTCATCGACCACTCGGGCAATGTAAAGCTCACCGACTTTGGCATGGCGCGACTGTCGTCCGCCGGTGGCTTTGGCGGCTCGCGCGGCGGCACCATCGGCTACATGCCGCCCGAGCAGCTCGATATCGAGACCGGCACGGTCGACGAACGCGCCGATGTCTTCGCCCTTGCCTGCGTTATCTACGAGGGCCTGTGCGGCAGCGCTCCCTTTATGGCGGCCACGCCCGCCGACTCGCTCGACCGCATCATCGGCGGCGCCACCTATCCCAGCGAGCTGATACCACACTTTCCCCCGGGAGCCGAGGCCGCGCTCATGAGCGCGCTCTCCCCCATGCCGCAGGACCGCCCCAACAGCATCGAGGCATTTTGCGACCAGCTCCTTGCCGGTCTGGGCAGCGTGCGCGAGGGCCGTCGCAGCCTGGAGCAAATGGTTGGCGAGCTTTCGGATGACGAGCAGGAACTCGACGATATCGAGCCGTCGCACTACGAGGACGACGCCATCGAGGTCGACCCCGCACTCGGCTGGGCGGGCACGCGCTGGAGCCATGCGCGCGACTACACCATGCGCACTATCTCGGCGCTAACGTGCGGCACCTTTAGCTTTTTGCTGATGCAAACGGCCGGGGTCGCGGCGCTTCCCGGCCTGGTCATTGCGGCCATCGCGATCGGAGCGGCGGCTGGCCTGGCCCCCCAGATTGGCTCGGCCATCTCGGCTGTGGGCTTTTTGGTGCTCATGGCCAACGCCACCATGCAGGCACAGGGCTGTCTCTTATACACATCTCCGAGCCCACGAGACGGAGCTACATCTCGT
>URZB01000212.1 GCA_900552295.1 uncultured Collinsella sp. | reverse complement strand
CATGCGAACCTCCAGTCCGGACCGCTTCACGGTCCAACTTTCTGTCCGCACCCCCAAATGAGCACGTGAACATTTGACAATGAGCACGTTAACATCCGGCTGGGATGTATAGAAACAAAACAACTTCAAACAGCTGCGAACGGTTGTATTTGTTCGGTAAGCGGTTTTGATTGACAGAAGTTTTCATGTTGTGGTATATGGCTCGGGTATCATGAGCACGTTATCAATGTATGTACGATGCGCCATGGGCGCGGGGAATAGTTGGGAAGCAGGTTAGCGTGGAAGGCATGGATCAGCAGACAAGGAATGGTCGTTCGGCGAGCGCGGCAGAGGTTGCGGCGCTCGCTGGCGTGAGCCGCCAGACTGTGTCTCGCGTAGTCAACGGTATGCCCAACGTGACGGAAAAGACGCGCAAGCGTGTGCTGGCCGCCATGGAAGAGCTGGGCTTTCGTCCCAATTTTGCTGGAGCGGCGTTGCGCGGCGGGTCGTATCGTTCTATTGGCCTGTGCATGTACAACATCACACGTGTCGGTAACCTGGCGACGCTCGAGGGTATCATGCAAGCGGCGCGCGAGCATGATTTTGCCGTCACTATGATCGAGATGGGCGGCGACAAGCCCTATGCACTTGCCGATGCCTCGCGCCGCATGGTCGAGCGACCCGTCGACGGCATGATTCTCAACATGAACCGCATGGCTCCCGATTTTGAGGAGTTTGTTCCCCAGCCGGGAGTGCGAACGGTCATCCTGTCCATGTATGCGCATCCGCGCTGCACGACGATCGACTCCGACCAGTATGGTTCGTGCGAGCTGTTGACCAATTATCTGCTGGAACATGGTCACTCGAATATGCGGTTTGTGGCGGGTCCGGAAAACTCGATTTCCTCGCGTTTTCGTGAGGCCGGTTGGCGCGATACGCTGGGTCGTGCTCATGTCGATGCCGCTCCGATGCTGCGTGGCGATTGGAGTGCGGACAGTGGGTACGCCATGGGCGAGCGGATTGCGGCCGAGGTGCTTGCCGGCGGGTCGCAGACGCCGACTGCCGTGCTTGCGGCAAATGACCAGATGGCGCTGGGCGTTATCGCCGCGCTCGAGAACGCGGGCCTGTCCGTGCCCGACGACGTGAGCGTGGTTGGTATCGACGACGCACTCGAGGGACTTGTTCCTCGCAATCGGCTGACGACGCTGCGATTTGATTTGCGCGGTGTCGGTAAGCTTGCGTTTGAGGCGGCGATTGGAGAGAGCTCGTCTATCGAGGCGATTCATGTGCCGAGCACGCTGGTCGAACGCTCGACTGTTAGGGACATACGGGGTTAGGTCCTACTCCGTCTGTCTCGATTTGTAACAGGTAGACGGTCAAAAGCGGGCTACGTGTTACAGATTTAGATTCTTCGGAAAGAGCAATCCTGTTCGTCTCAATCTGTAACAGCTTGGACCCAAAAACTCGGCTAGATGTTACAGATTGAGACAAGCGGCCCCCGAACCGCCCAAAAAAGGCCGGGGGCGGCGCGCCGTGTGACGTGCCGCCCCCGGCTGAGAAATGGGGACAGGTTATGTGGGCAGGCGACCCCGCCAGCCGCTAGTCCAGACGACGGGTCTGCGCCACGTGCTTATACCAGTATGCGCTTGCCTTGGGCGTGCGCTTCTGGGTTTCAAAGTCAACGTAGAAGAAGCCATAGCGCTTGTTGTAGCCATTGGTCCAGGAAAACTGATCCTGCAGGCTCCACAGGAAGTAGCCGCCCACGTTGACGCCCACCTCCATGGCCTTGAGCAACCAGCGCAGGTGCTGCTCGATGTAGTCGATGCGCGGCTGATCGTCCACAAAACCGTCCTTGTAGGGGTCCTTGTAGCCCATGCCGTTCTCGGTGATGAAGATCTGCTTGTAGTTGGGGTAGCGCTGCTTAATGTAGACGAGCAGATCGAACAGGCCCTCGGGATAGATGATCCAGTCCCAGTCGGTGGTGGGGACGCCGGGCTTGTTCACATGCTCGCCAATGCCCTTAACGCGCCAGCGGCCAGTGCCCTTCTCGCCCGTACCGTTGTGGTGCAGGTCGTTCTCGCCATCGTAGGCCTTCAAGAAGCGGCACTGGTAGTTGTTAACGCCCAGGTAGTCGTTGTAGAGCGCGGCCTCGCGCATGATTTCCAGATCCTCGTCTAGGATCTCGATGGTGCCGCCCGAGACGGCAGCCAAGCGGTTGGCGCACTCGAGGGTGTCGGGCGCGTAGTCGCCGCGGAAGGTGGCGTCGAGCAAGAACTGGTTCTGCAGCACGTGCTCGTTGTTGGCGGCTTTGATGTCGGCGGGGTCGTTCTCGTTGAGCGGATACTTAAACTCCAGCGACTGGATGACGCCGATCTTGCCCTTAAAGCCGCCGTTGTGGAAGGCCAGCACGGCCTTGGCGTGGGCGAGCATCATGTTGTGCTCGCACTGGAAAGCCTCGGCCAGATGCGCCTTGACGCCACCGGGGAAGGTGCCCTCGATGTAGGTGTTGGAGGCGTCGGCCCAGATCTCGTTAAAGGTGAACCAGTAGGTCACCTGGTCGGCGTACTCCTTAAAGCAGAAGGTGGCAAAGTCCACAAAGGCGTCGATGGTCTCGCGGTTGAGGAAGTCGCCCTTCTCAAAGAGGGGCAGCGGCGTATCGAAGTGATGCAGCGTGACAAACGGCTCAACGTGGTGCTTGTGGCACTCGGCGAAGAGGTCGTGGTAGAACTGGACACCCTCGGGGTTGATTTCGCCGGTACCGTTGGGGAAGATGCGGCTCCAGGCGATGGAGAGGCGGATGCCGTTGATACCGAACTCCTCGCACAGCTCCAAGTCGACGGGGTACTGGTTGTAGAAGTCCGAAGCGGGATCGGGGGAAAAGCGCCCCTGGGCCTCCAAGAAGTCGTCCCAGGCGACTTTGCCCTTACCGTGGGTGCGGGTCTCGCCCTCTACCTGGTAAGCAGCAGTGGCGCCGCCAAAGACAAAGCCCTCGGGAAACTGCGCAGGCGGGTTGGTGACGCTAGCGGGGTTAACGGACATGATGATCCAATCGTTTAAATCGAAGGACCAGCCGGTCTTGGATGGTCGGCTGGCCCTGAGCGTTACTTACTTCGAAAGCTGCTCGGAGACGAAGGCGAGAGACTTATCGCCGTTCTGGGAGAGCTCGATGTACTGCTTACCGCGACAGGCGACGCACTTGTTGCCCACGCGCTCGCAGTCCTTCTGCAGGTCGGCCAAGTAGCTGGCAGCCTGCGGGGCCAGGACGACCAGGTCAAAGTCGGGGAGCATGTCGACGTGGTTACCATATGCCTCGGCAGCGGTCTCAAGATTGATGCCGCGCTCCTTGGCGGCCTTGGCCAGCGCGTTGGCGAGCAGGCCCGAGGTTCCGCCACCCTGGCAGAGCACGAGTACGCGCTTGCCGTTGAGGTCGCTGGCGGTCGTTGCCTCAGTGGCGACAGCGGCGGGGGCGTCGGCCTTCACGGCCTCGGC
>URZB01000211.1 GCA_900552295.1 uncultured Collinsella sp. | reverse complement strand
GTCTCGTGGGCTCGGAGATGTGTATAAGAGACAGTCCTTGTAGTCGGGGTGGTACTTGAAGACGTACTTGCCGTACAGGGTCTCGCGGTTGCGGGTGACCGAGTACATGCGGTTGAGGTTGACGCCCTCGCCGACGACCGCGAACGGGTCGCGGGTGAAGTAGAGGTTGGGCATCGGGTCGATGATCAGGTCGGACTCGGACTCGGAGTTGACCAGGGAGTCGAGGGTCGTGGACGCCGTGAGGGGCATGTCGATCTCGGACTTGGTCATGCCGGCCATGGTCTTCTTGACGAACTCGAGGTTGTCCTCGATGGAGTCCAGCTTCTCGCGGACGATCTGCGGCATGTGCTGGCCGCGGATGCCGGCCTCGGCGATGTACTGGTCGGTGAACTCGGCGCGGGCGCCGGGGACCTGGTCGAACACCTCGGCGACGAGGTTCTCCAGATAGAGGACCTCCACGCCCTGGTCCCTCAGGATCCGGGCGAAGGTGTCGTGCTCCTGCTGCGCGACCTCCAGGAACGGGACGTCGTCGAACAGGAGTCGCTCGAGCTCGTCGGGCGGCAGGTTGAGGAGCTCGTCGCCGGGACGGTGCAGGCAGACCTTCCTGAGCTTGCCGATCTCGGAAGGCACGTGCAGACCTTTCGTCATGGCCTCCTACCTTTCTTTCGGGCCTTACTGGCCGAATGTATCAGCGCCCCTCCGTATGGGACGCTGCTTGCTGACAGCTCTAGTTATATCCAAAAACCACCTGCAATTCCACCTCGCCCCCGAACGGTCAGCAAAGTGCGATGAACGGTATATCTCATATGATTCCCCCATGATGCACTTCGGTTCTCTAAAGCAGGTTTTCAAAGGTAAATGTTCTTTTTTCTAAGGAATTAAGCTAGATTGCACAAATATTTTCATGTTTAGGAATTGCATAGCTAAAACGGTTTTCTGCATATATATGTCGTCTGTCCATGATTCAATTTGGATTCGATTATATTCAGCTCGCAATCATTCTTATTCATACATCCTCACCAATTGAGTATGGATATAGATTGTTTCTAAACGAGTTGGGCAGTTAGTTGCATGCCTTGGCAGCGTAAGAAGTAGGTAAAGATACCGTTCACGCGATACGTCAGTGCCAGCGGTCGACTAAATTGAGACAATAGTGAATTAGAGTTAGGCTACCGTCCTCTACGGGGACTGAACGGACAGATGCATATGCCGAGCAAAATCGAAAAGAAGCAAGCCGCCGCAAAGCTGCGCAAGCCGCCGCGCGACTTCTCGTACACGCAAAACCGAGAGCTTAGCTGGCTGCGCTTTGACAACCGCGTGCTTGACGAAGCCTTCGATGAGACCGTTCCGCTGTTCGAGCGTCTAAAGTTCGTGTCGATTTTCGAGTCCAACCTCGACGAGTTCCTTATGGTGCGCGTGGGCGGCCTGTCCGATCTGGCGGAGCTCAAAAAACAACCTGTCGACAACAAGAGCAATATGACCGCCTCCGAACAGGTCGATGCTGTCATGGCCGAAATGCCCGGGCTCCTTACCCGTTGGGAGTCCATCTTTAAGAGCATCGAGGGCAAGCTCGACACCTTGGGCGTTCACCGCGCCCACATCGATTCGCTTACGCCCGAGGAGCGCACCTTTGTAACCCGCTACTTCCAGGCCTACGTGTCGCCGGTCATCTCGCCGCTGGTCATCGATCCTCGCCACCCCTTCCCCAACCTGCGCAACGGCGCGCTCTATCTGGCCTGTGGTCTGGACGGCGCCACCGACGAGGAGAGCCTACTGGGCCTTATCGAGATTCCCGCCTCGATGAACCGCGTGGTCGAGATCCCCTCGCCCACCGGCACCTACTCCTACATCTTGCTCGAGGACGTCATCCTCGCCTGCCTGGACAGCTGCTTTGGCTCCTATAAGCCGCTGGATCGTGCGCTGATCCGCGTCACCCGCAACGCCGACATCGATCCGGACGGCGAGGGCGTCGAAGAGGAAGAGGACTACCGCCAGCACATGAAGCGCATTCTCAAGAAGCGCCTGCGCCTGCAGCCGGTAGTGCTCGCGGTCTCGGGGTCGCTCGAGAAGGCGACGCTCAAGACCATCCGCAAGGCGCTCGAGCTTTCGCGCCGCTCTGTCTTTACCTGCGATATCCCGCTCAACCTGGGCTACGTCTTTGGCATTGAGGGCAAGATTCCCGAGCACCTGCGCAACGAGCTCCTCTTTACGCCGTTTAAGCCACAGCCCAACCCCACCATCGACATGACCCGCTCCATCCGCGAGCAGGTGCTGCAGCACGACAAGCTGCTCTTCTACCCTTACGAGGCCATGAATCCGTTCCTGGATCTGGTACACGAGGCAGCCTACGATCCCGAGTGCATCTCGTTGCGCATCACGCTCTACCGCGTGGCCAAGCAGAGCCGCCTATGCGAGTCGCTGATCGATGCCGCCGAGAACGGCAAAGAGGTCACGGTGCTCATGGAGCTCCGCGCCCGCTTTGACGAGCAGAACAACATCGAGTGGGCCGAGCGTCTGGAAGAGGCAGGCTGCACCGTCATCTACGGCTCCGAAGGCTTTAAGTGCCACTCCAAGATCTGCCAGCTCACCTATCGCGAGGGCATGGCGCTCACCCGCCTCACGCTTTTGGGCACCGGCAACTTTAACGAGAAGACGGCCAAACTCTACAGCGACTTTATGCTCATGACAGCCCATCCCGGCATCGGTGAAGACGCCAACCTGTTCTTCCGCAATCTGTCGCTGGGCAACCTGCGCGGCGACTACCGCTTCCTGGGTGTGGCGCCCGTCGGACTGAAACCGCTCATCATGCGCGGGCTTGACCGCGAGATCCAGCGCGCCCTTGCCGGCGAGCCCGCCCGCGTGTTCTTTAAGCTCAACTCACTGACCGACCGCGAGGTTATCGACAAGATCGCCGAGGCATCGTGTGCCGGCGTGCGCGTAGACATGATCATCCGCGGCATCTCGTGCCTCAAGCCCGGTGTTCCGGGCAAGACCGAGAACGTGCATGTCCGCTCCATCGTCGGACGCTTTTTGGAGCACGCCCGTGTTTACGCTTTTGGCGTGGACTCGGACATGATTTACCTGAGCTCGGCAGACATGATGACACGCAACACCGAGCACCGCGTGGAAATCGCCTTCCCTGTGCTCGACCCCACCTGCCGCGCCCTGGTACACGAGTACATGGGCATGCAGCTGCGGGACAACGTGAAGGCCCGCAGCCTCACGAGCGACGGCACCTGGGTCCCCGTGGAGCGTGCAGAGGGTGAGAAACCCTTCAACTCGCAGGAAGCTCTACTGGAGCGTGCCTACCGCAACGCCGAGGCCGCGCCCGAGCCCGTCATTGAGGCGGAACCTGCCCCCGAGGCCGAGCCGCAGCCAGTAGTACCCAAGGTCCAAGAGGTCCAGGCGACCGTCATTGAGCCCGAGCCCACGAGACGGAGCTACATCTCGTATGCCGTCTTCTGCTTGAAAAA
>URZB01000210.1 GCA_900552295.1 uncultured Collinsella sp. | reverse complement strand
GCAGGAAGCTTGGATACGCCTAGGCGCGGTCCAAGAAATCGTCCGCACCCCCCATAGCCCGCAAATGGCTGAAACTAGGAACTATTCCACCGCAACTTACTGAGTGGGAGCTCTTGGCTGCTACCTGCACTGACATTTGTCCTGAAATGGCTGGTCGTTAGGGGTTGCTACCGGTAGTTGCGGTAGGGTTGGGGCAGATTCTAACTAGAAATGGTGGTCGCTACCGGTTGTTCTCGGCATACTCGGCTCATTCGATTACGGTCACCACATGAAAGGAACTGTTATGGATCTTGCGATGGCGCAGCGGCTCGTTGATCGCCGCAAGGCTGCCGGGTTTTCTCAGGAGGCGCTTGCCGCCCAGCTGGGCGTGAGTCGTCAGGCTGTCAGTAAATGGGAGCGCAGCGAATCCTCGCCCGATACCGATAACCTTATTGCGCTCGCCGCGCTGTATGACGTGTCGCTGGATGAGCTGCTGTATGGGGAGGCGGTGGCTAGCGCTGATGACTCGCAAGCTGATGATGAGGCGCAGGGCAGCGACGCCGGCACCAAAGCTTCAGATAAGGCTGAAGAGGCTGAGGCTTCTACTGAGCACGCTGATTGCAGCGATAAGCCACTTGTCGATATTTCCCTCGCGCGCGGCATCCACGTTATTGATCCCAACAAGGGCGAAGAGGTTCATGTTGGTTGGAGTGGCATCCATGTGGCTAACGAGCGCAAGGGTAAAGAGGTCCACGTGGGGCCAGGCGGATTGCATATCGATACGCTTGAGGACGATGGACATAGCGTGCACACCAATGACGACGGCACCGTCACCATCGACGGCGAGACGTTTTCCAGCTGGAAGGAAGCACGCGACAAGCTCGACCATCATGGCAAGCATTTCCACACCAAGGTCGGACGTGCATGGAACAAATTCCCCTTCCCCGCGCTTGTCGCCCTCGCCTATCTGGTGCTCGGCATCGTTTACGGCACATGGGCTACGGGACTCTTCCTCGTCTTTCTGATTCCCGTCTATTACGCGCTTGGCGGCTTTATCGACCAACGCCACTTATCTAAGCTGATCGATGTCGTCTATTCAGTTAGTGCCGAGGCATGGTTCCTCTACATGTGGCTCTGCCTGGGGCAGCCCCATCCCGCCTGGGTAATCCTCATCACCATCCCGGTCGTAAAAGCACTCATGCGTTGGTGCCGTAAACAATGGAAGCATCGCAAGCGAGCCTAAACCATCCCAGTCCGACAGCAACAACCAACTAGTACTCCCCCGCCCATCCCTCCTAAGTTGCGGTGATAAAGTTCCGGTTTTAGCCTTGAGTAGTCGAGTTTAGGAACTATTCCACCGCAACTTACGAATGATCGGAGCGGCTACAGCACAAGCGTCGGCGTTCGTTTGATGGTCCGCCACGAAAAGGGGCCATCTACTACGTTTAACTCGATGAGGCCAACCATGACCGCCTTTTTCGAAAATCGACAGGCCTTCTACCTGCGGTTTTATTTTTCGTTTTCCCGGCATAGTTGAGGGTATCCAATTAAACGTAGTAGATAGGCCCGTTTTGTGGCATACAACCCATTCAAGCCCAATCTCGAAGGCTAAAGAGAGCCTCTCATCAACGCTTGCGAGCAGAAGATAGCAAAGCAACAAACGCCGGGCCATCTAATGGTTGTCCGGCGTTTGCCCAGATAAAACCTGCCAAAATAAACCTGTCCCTTTTTGGCAGGCTACTCGGCGCTCTTGAGGGCGCCGACCATGTCGATCTTGTTGAGCGTTCGGTTGGTGGCGAGGTTGACGATAATCGTAAAGCCGAAGGACAGCACCACGGCAAGCACATAGCTCAGCGGCTCGACCTCAACGTCAAAGTACAGCGACGGCATCTGCAGGATGTACGTAAAGCTCTCGGCAAGCAGGCCACCCAGCGGCACGCCCAGTGCGGTGCCAATCGCCGTGAGGATCAACGTCTCCTTGTTGACGTAGTGGTGCACCTCGCCACGGCGGAAGCCCAGCACCTTGATGGTCGCCAGCTCGCGCTCGCGCTCGGAGATATTCGTGTTGGACAGCGTAAACACCACCACAAACGACAGGCACGCCGCCATAAAGGTCACGAGCACCACGACGGAATTGATGATAGTAAAGTTCGCCTCATAGTTTTCCCAATGTTCGGCCGTGCTCGAGATGGTGAGCCAACCGTCGCTTTTAAGCTTCTTGCTAAACGCAATCTGGTCAGAAGATGAACCCTTAAGCAGCACAAAGATGCCGTTAAGACGCGCGCTTCGGCCGAACGCGCGCTCATAGGTGCCCTGCGTCATGTAAAGCGTGTTGCCCAGATAGTTGAGCGAAATGTCGCTGACTTTGACCTTGGCTACGTTGAGCGACGAATCCTGGACGTGCGCCGTATCGCCCGGTTGAATCCCCAGCACCAGCTGTGAACTCTTGCTCAGGTACACATCTCCGTCACGCAAGGATAGCGGCTCTTTGGACTCGTCCTCGAGGCACACGTAGTCGTCCAGATCGTTCATGCGGTCATCGGGCACCACGATCAGCTGCACGGTCTCGCTCTTGCCGCCAAACGTAAAGGTAACGTTGTCAGTCATGATCGGCAGCGTCGAAGTTACGGTCACGTTGGAATCATTGGCCGCGCTGCGCTCATCCAACGCCGCGCACGTCTGCGTAAAGTCATCGGGGTTGGCGACCGCCAGCAAGTCATAGCGCGTGATATGCCCATACTGCTTGGGCGAAAGCGCGACCGACGTGTCGCGAATACCCATACCGCAGATCACAAGCGCGGTGCAACCCGCGATGCCAAAGATGGTCATAAAGGCGCGCTTTTTATAGCGGAATAGGTTGCGTGCAGCGACCTTGTTCAAAAAGCCCATGCGGCGCCAGATAAAGCCGATGCGCTCGAGCAAGATGCGCGAGCCAGCGCGCGGGGCCTTGGGACGCATAAGCGAGGCCGGGGTCTCGGCCATCTCGTGGCGGCAGGCGATAATCGTGGCGCCCACCACGCCCACGGCAAACAGCGCCACCGACACGAGCGACGACACGATGTCGTACGAAAGCAGCATCTGGGGCAGTGAGTACATGTCGTCGAACACCGTAAACAGGAACAGCGGCAGGCCCACAAATCCGATGATGTTGCCGAGCACGCCGCCGATCAGACAAGCCCACAGCGCATAGTCCACGTATTTGGACAGAATACGCCCGCGCGAATAGCCGAGCGCTTTGTACAGGCCAATAAGCGTGCGCTCCTCCTCGACCATACGCGTGGCGGTGGTGAGGCTGATGAGCACGGCGACGATAAAGAAGATGAACGGAAACACCGTGGCGATGGCCTCAATTGACGAGCTATCGCTCTCCACGCTCGAGTAGCTTGCGATATTGCCGCGGTCCTGGATGTACCAGGTGCATTCGCCCAGGTCAGAGAGCTCGGCGCGGGCATCGGCAATGAGTTCAACATCGATAAGCTCCGCTATCACAAGATCGTCATCATGGC